>NZ_JBFBIV010000074.1:0-42480 GCF_040702025.1 Streptomyces sp. NPDC088194
GCCCCGGTGCCGGCCCGCCGCCCACCACCTTCCCCACCCCGCGGTTCTCCCGCGGCTCTCCCCTGCGCGCGGCGGTCCCGCGCGTCCCTCGCCATGTCCCTCGCCACCCCATCACGCAGCGGAGGAACACCATGCACGAGAACATCGCTCCACCCGTCAGCCGCCGCGGCTTCCTGACCGCGGCCGCGGTCGCGCTCGGCGGTCTGACCGGCGCGCTCCAACTCGGCCCCGGCGCCGCGGCTTCCACGGCCGCGTCCGCCACGGCGACGTCCGCCACGACCGACGACGCCTACGCCACCTTGCGCTCGCTGTGGGCCGAGATCCTCACCGGCGGCGCGATCGACCCCACCGACGACGCGTACGCCACCGCCCTGTCCGACCTGTCCACCACCGCCACCGGCCTGTGGAACACCCTGGCCGCCGACACCTCCGCGAACTCGCTCTGGCCGGGACAGACCCTCACCGTCCCGGCGAACATCACCGCCGGCCACAAGCAGTTGGCGACCATGGCGACCGCGTACGCCACCCCCGGCACCACCGCCACCGACGGCAGCGGGCGCACCCTGCACGGCGACCCCGCGCTCGGCGCGGCGATCGTCGACGGTCTCGACTTCCTCCACACGCAGGCGTACAACGCCGACACCGAAGAGTTCGGCAACTGGTGGGAGTGGGAGATCGGTGTGCCCGCCGCCCTGACCAGCGCGGCCATCCTGGTGTACCCCCTGCTGTCACCGGCGCAGCTCGCGAACCACCTCGCCGCCGTCGACCACTTCGTCCCCGACCCCAAGTTCAACAAGTACGGCAGCACCCGGTCGACCTCCACCGGAGCCAACCGGGTCGACCTGTGCCAGGTCGTCGCCGTGCGCGGCATCCTCGGCGGCAGCGGCGAACGCCTCACCACGGCGGTCGCCGCCCTCTCCGACGTGTTCCCGTACGTCACCTCCGGGGACGGC
Organism: Streptomyces sp. NPDC088194; assembly: GCF_040702025.1. NCBI lineage: Bacteria > Bacillati > Actinomycetota > Actinomycetes > Kitasatosporales > Streptomycetaceae > Streptomyces > Streptomyces sp. NPDC088194. Next base: position 954 of record NZ_JBFBIV010000074.1, read on the forward strand.
CTGTACGCCGACGGCTCGTTCGTCCAGCACACCTACATCCCCTACACCGGCACCTACGGCATGGTCCTGCTGCGCGACCTCGCCGCCCTCTTCCAGCTCCTCACCGGCTCCGGCTGGGCGATCACCGACCCGTCGGCGGCGAACGTGTACACCTCGGTCGACAGTGCCTTCCGGCCGTGGATATGGAACGGGCTGTGCATGGACGCCGTCCGCGGCAGAGCCGTCAGCCGCCCGGCCGAAACGGACTTCGCCGACGGCAACCTCGTCATCCAGTCCGTCCTGCGAGCCGCCGCGTCCGCCCCGACCCCCGCGCAGGCCGACCACTTCAAGAGCCTGGCGAAGGGCTGGATCACCCGAGGCGAGGCGTACGCGCCGTTCGCCGACACCGCGACCGTGCCGGCCATCGCGCTGGCACAGCCGGTCCTCGACGACGCCTCCCTCGCCCCCGCCGCGGAACTCCCCGGGCACGTCCAGTTCCCCGCCATGGACCGGGCCGTGCACCGCCGCGACGGTTGGGCGCACGCCCTCGCGATGTCCTCGGCCCGGGTGGCCCGGTACGAGTCGATGAACGGCGAGAACCTGCACGGCTGGCACACCGGCGACGGCATGGGCTACCTCTACCTGGCCGCCGACCCGAGCCACTACACCGACGCCTACTGGCCGACCGTCGACCCGACCCGGCTGCCCGGCACCACCGTCGACACCCTCAGCCTCGCCGACGCGGCCGGCACCGGGACCCGGCCCACCGCCACCTGGGTCGGAGGAGCGAGCCCGGCGGGCGGGTACGGCTGCGCGGGGATGGACTTCCAGCAGTACGGCTCCACCCTGACCGCCAAGAAGTCCTGGTTCTTCCTGGACGACTCCGTCGTCTGCCTCGGCGCCGGCATCAGCGGCGGAAGCGGAGCCGAGGTGGTCACCACCGTGGAGAACCGCAACCTGCACGAGAACGGCACCAACGTCCTCACGATCGACGGCGTCGCCCAGCCGGGCACGGCCGGCTGGACGAGCACCCGGTCCGTGAGGTCCTGGGCCCATCTGGCGGACGTCGGCGGCTACCTGTTCCCGGGCGGCGCCACCGTGCAGGCGGCCCGCACGTCCCGCGTCGGCGCCTGGAGCGACATCAACACGGTGTCCGGCACGCCCGATTCGCTGACCCGCCAGTACGTCTCCTTGTGCCTGCCGCACGGCACCGCGCCGGCCTCGGCCTCGTACGCCTACGTCCTGCTGCCCGGTGCGAGCGCGGCGGCGACGGCGAGGCGCGCCGCGAGGCCCACCGTCACCGTGCTGTCCAACACCGCCTCCGTCCAGGCGGTCCGGGACAGCGCGAGCGGCGTGACCGCGGCGAACTTCTTCGCCGCGGGCTCCGCCGGCGGCATCACGGTCTCCGCGCCCTGCTCCGTCCTCACCCGGCAGGCCGGCGGTCGCCTGCTCGTGGGAGTCTCCGACCCCTCCCGCGCGGCCTCCACCGTCACGGTCCAACTCGCCCTGGGCGGAACCCTGGTGAGCGGCGACGACGCGGTCACCGTCGCCCGGTCGGCACCGGGCCTGACCCTCGTCGTCGACCTCTCCGGCGCGGCTGGCGCCACCCGGGAGGCCACCTTCACCCTTCACCGGCACCCCGGCCGCCCTGACGCCCAGGCGAAGCCGGCCGGCTCCTCACCCGGCTCGCACCCCTCCCAGCGAAGCGCGCGGTAGCGGCACCGGCCCCGGCCCCCGTTTCGACCGGCGATCGCTTTCAGCCACAGCCGACCAGACTCCAACGCAAACCGACACCCCTTGACGGGACGACAGTCCTACGATGTGGTCTAGTCCACATCCCCGTCAAGGGGTGCGCGGGTGCGGGTGAAGGCCCTCCCTGACGATGCGCACGGTGCGCGATGCCGGGCGGGAATCGACGATGGCGGGCGCCGGTTTGCGCGAAGCTGATCGTTCGGCCGAGTTTTCGCGCGTGTGTTGACACCGGATGATCCTTGCGCTGCACTATCGGCGATCGGATCTGCTGCCGTGGTCCGTAGGCGGGAACGGAGTCCTCGCTCCCGCGCGGAACTCCGTCCGCGATGTTCGTTCCTGTTCGATCTCGATCTCGGTCGCGTGACGCGAACCGTCAGGCGCACAGATGCACCCCCCAACTGCAGCTCCCTCTACCTCCTGTGAGGACCACATGAGAACGCTCAGGCATCTGGTGGCGCTGGTCGCCTCCCTGGCGTGCGCGCTGGCGGTGCTCGTGGTGCCGTCGCTGACCGGCGCGGACCACGCGCAGGCCGCCACCGGGGCGCCGCACACCATCCCGGCGCTGCGCCAGTGGACGGCCGGGACCGGTGCGTACACCTTCGGTGCCACCTCGCGGATCGTCGTCGCATCCGCCTACGCCACCCAACTCGCGGGCGAGGCGGCCACGTTCGCCGACGACCTGGGCAAGCTGGCCGGCCGCACCGTAACCGTGGCGACCGGCACCGCCGCCGCCGGCGACATCGCACTGACCCTCGGCGACTCCTCGCTGCCCGCCGAGGGCTACCGGATGACCGTCGGCGCGACGGTCAGCCTGCAGGGTTCCACCGGCACGGGCGTGTTCTACGGCACCCGCACCGTGCTGCAACTGCTGCGCCAGTCCTCGACGATCCCGGCGGGCACCGCGCTGGACTCGCCGACCAAGCCCGAACGCGGCCTGATGATCGACGCGGGACGGAAGTTCTTCACCGTCGGCTGGATCGAGCAGCACATCAAGGACATGGCCTACCTGAAACTCAACTACTTCCACTTCCACCTGTCGGACACCTACGGGTTCCGGCTGGAGAGCAGCACCCACCCGGAGATCGTCGCGCCCGACCACTACAGCAAGCAGGACATCAGGGACATCCTCGCGGTGGCCGCCGAGTACCACGTCACGGTCGTGCCCGAGATCGACGCCCCCGGCCACATGAACACCATCCTGGCCGCCCATCCGGAACTGCGGCTCACCAGCAGCACCGGTGTCGCGAGCAACGAGTTCATCGACCTGTCCCTGCCGGGCACCTACGCCCTCATGCGGGATCTGATCAACGAGTACCTGCCGCTGTTCCCCGGGCCCTACTGGCACATCGGCGCCGACGAGTACGTCACGGACTACAGCCAGTACCCCCAACTGCTGACCTACGCCCGCGCCCACTACGGTGCCACCGCCACCGCCAGGGACGCCTACTACGGCTATGTGAACTGGGCCGACTCCCTGGTCCGGGCCGGCGGCAAGACCGCTCGCATGTGGAACGACGGCATCAAGTCGGGCGACGGGACGGTCACGCCGAACGCCGACATCATCGTGGAGTACTGGTACGACTACGGCCTGACCCCGCAGCAGTTGGTCGACGCGGGCCACACCGTCGCCAACGACTCCTGGACGCCCACCTACTACGTGCTGGGCGGCGACAAGCCCGACACCCAGTGGATGTACGAGAACTGGACCCCCGACACCTTCCAGGGCTCGAACACCGTCAGCGACCCTGCCCGCAACCGCGGTTCGCTGCTCCACGTCTGGTGTGACAACCCCACGGCCGAGACCGAGGACCAGATCGCCTCGGGCATCATGTACCCGCTACGGGCCCTCGCCCAGCAGACCTGGGGGTCGCCCGAACCCGTCAGCACCTATGCCGGGTTCACCGCGATCATCGCCGCGGTCGGCCACAACCCGGCCTGGCCGGCGGCCACCGAGAGCGACCTCGCGCTGGGCAGGCCGACCACCGCGTCCAGCACCGAGACCAGCGCCTTCCCGGCGAGCGCGGCGACCGACGGCGACGCCGGCACCCGCTGGTCGAGCGCCTACAGCGACCCGCAGTGGCTCCAGGTCGACCTGGGCTCCCCGACGGCCGTCAGCCGCGTCGTGCTGCGCTGGGAGAGCGCCTACGGCAAGGCGTTCCAGATCCAGGTCTCCGACGACGCGACCACCTGGCGGACCGTCTACTCCACCACCACCGGCACCGGCGGGGTCCAGGACCTGACCGGTCTGACCGGCTCAGGACGCTACGTGCGCGTGTACGGCACCGCGCGCGGGTCCGCATACGGCTACTCGCTCTACTCCTTCGAGGTGTACGGCGGCCGGTTCAGCGGCACCCACGTCCTCACCACGGCGGGCAAGGCGATGGACGACCCGGGCAGTTCGGCTGCCGCCGGCACCCGGCTGATCACGTGGACACCGGGCGGCACGGCCAACCAGCAGTGGCAGCTGACCTACCACACCGACGGCAGCTACTCCCTGGTCAACGGCTCCTCCCACCTGTGCGCCGACGTCGACGGCGGATCGACGGCGGCCGGAGCGGCCGTCCTGCAGTGGACGTGCACCGACGCCGACAACCAGCACTGGACCGTGACCCCGCGCAGCGGCGGCTACGCCCTGGTCGCCAAGAAGAGCGGTCTGCTGCTGACCACCGCCTCCACGTCGGACGGCGCCCTGCTGACCCAGGAGGCGGACACCGGTTCACCGCTCCAGCTCTGGCAGATCGCCTAGGGCCGGTCGAGGCGGGGGCGGCGGGGGCGAGACGAGGAAGAGACGGACGACGAGGACGGCACCGCCGGACCGATCACGCCGGGCGGTGCCGTCCGTGCCCCGAGGCCGGGATCAACGGTCCTTGAACTCCTCGATGGCCGCGCGGACCGTCGCCCCCAACGCGTCGCTGCCGGCGTGCCCGGAGTCCTCGATGATGTGCAGCCGCGCGTCCGGCCAGACCTTCGCCAGCTCCCACGCCGTCTGCACCGGACTGCCCGCGTCGTGCCGGCCGTGCACGAGCACCGCCGGGATGCCGGCCAACTTGTGGGCGTCGCGCAGGATCTGGTCCTCCTCCAGCCACGCGCCGTGGCTGAAGAAGTGGGCACAGATACGGACGAACGCGATCTGCGCGTCGATCTCCCGGTCGCTGTACATGCCGGGCTTGCCGTTGGGCTCGTCGGAGACGATCGCGTCCTCCCAGGCGAGCCAGCCGGCGGCGCCCTTCTCCCGTACCGCCCGGTCGGGGTTCTCCATCAGCCGCGCGTAGGCCGCCGTCAAGTCGCCGTCGCGCTCGTCCTCGGGGACGCCGTCGCGGAACCGGTCCCACGCCTCGGGGCGGAACCGGCCGGCTCCCCGGTAGAGCCAGTCGATCTCGGCGTGGCGGGTCGTGGTCACCGCGGGGATGACCATCTCGGTGACCCGGTGCGGATGTTGCTGGGCGTAGGCCAGGACGAGGGTGGCGCCCCAGGAGGCGCCGTTCAGCAACCACCGCTCGATGCCGAGGTGTTCGCGCAGCCGCTCCATGTCGTCGATGAGGTGCTGGGTGGTGTTCAGGCTCATGTCCGCCGCGGGGTCGCTGGCGTGCGGGGTGCTGCGCCCGCAGTTGCGCTGGTCGAAGCGGATGACGCGGTAGCGTTCCGGGTCCCAGGCCCGGGTCGGCCGCCGCATCGCGCCCGACCCCGGGCCGCCGTGGACGACGAGGGCGGGCTTGCCGTCGGGGTTGCCGAGCTGCTCGTAGTAGAAGCGGTTGCCGTCCCCGGTGTCGAGAAAGCCGTGTTCGTACGGATCGGTCGGAGGATAGAGATCAACCATGGCCGCTGATCCTAGGCGCGCGACCGCCGGCCCGTCCCGGGCATTGCCCGATACGGACCGGCGGTCAGCGGCGGTCAGCGGAGGTCAGCGGAGGTGGGCAGCGGTCACCAGGGGATGACGCCGTCGTCCTCGAAGAAGGAACCGGTCGGTCCGCCGTCGGGCAGGGTGGCGAGCCGGATCGGCGTGGCCGCGCCCTGCGCGGGGGTACGGGGCCCCGCGAAGCCGGTGAAGTCGGTCGCGACCAGGCCCGGGGAGGTGGCGTTGATCAGGATGCCGGTGCCGGCGAAGTGCCGGGCGTACTGCACGGTGACGGCGTTGAGGTACGACTTCGACGGCGCGTAGGCGGCCATGATCGGGCCGACGTCGATGTCCGGGTCCGCCTGCAAGCTCAGGGAGCCGACGCTGCTGGAGACGTTGACGATGCGCGGAGACGTCGAGCGCCGCAGCAGCGGCAGCATCGCGTTGGTCACGCGGATGACGCCGATGACGTTGGTCTCCACGACCGCGCGGACCGTGTCGAGGTCGAGCGTGGTCGGGTCCTGCACCCACCCCGGCCCGGTCTCTCCCGAGATCCCGGCGTTGTTGACCAGGGCGTCCAGGTGCCCCGCCTGCCGTTCGACCAGCCGTACGGCGTCGCCGACGCTGCGGTCAGCGGTCACGTCCAGCGGTACCCCGAACGCGTCCACCCCCGCGGCGCGCAGCTTCGCGACGGCGGCCTCGCCCCGGGCCGCGTCGCGCGCCCCCACGCCCACCCGGTATCCGAGGGCGCCGAGCCCGGCCGCGATCTCGTACCCGATTCCCTTGTTCGCGCCGGTCACCAGCGCGATCCTCGTTTCGCTCATGCCGCCGATGCTCGCTCCAGGAGGTCTCGCGCGGCCAACACCGATACGGTGCCCTGTCATACCTGGTAGGTATCACCGGAGGTACGGTGGGGGACATGGACACTTCCGAGACCGGGGCCACCGTGGAGAGCCGGGACACCTTGGAGACCCGCGAGTTGAGGTACTTCACGGTCGTCGCCGAGGAACTGCACTTCGGCCGCGCCGCCGAGCGGCTCGGCATGGCCCAGCCGCCGCTGTCCCGGGCGATCCAGCAACTGGAGCGGCGCGTCGGCGTCACCCTCCTCCAGCGCAACCGCCGCGGTGTCCGCCTGACCGGCGCCGGCGAGGTGCTGCTCGCCGAGAGCCGCGCCGCCCTCGACGCGGTCAGCGCCGCCACCCGCCGCACCCGTCGCGCCGGCGGCGCCGACCGTCCCGGCGGCCCGCGCACCCGCCTGGTGCTGGCGCTGAAGGCCGCCGGGTCCCACGAACTGCTGCAGAGACTCCTCGACGCCTACGCGGCCGAGCCCGACGCCGCCGAGATCGAGGTGCTGCCCTGCGGGATGTGCGAGCAGGCGGAGCTGCTGCGCGACGGCCGCGCCGACGTGGCGCTCATGCACACGCCGTTCAACTCCCTCGCCGGGTTCGACAGCGAGGAAGTGCTCACGGAGGGGCAGATCGCCATCCTGCCGGCCAGGCACCCCCTCGCCGCACGCACGACGCTGACCCTCGCCGACGTGAGCGACATCCCCGACCTCCCGCTCGCCCGCTGGCCCCGGCACGGCAGCTACCCGCCCGGGCCCGGCCCCGAGATCCACGACCAGACGCAGCTGGCCCAACTGATCGCCCTCGGGCGGACGACGGCCGTCTTCCCCGACTCCGCCCGCGCCTGGCTGTGGGCCGAGCACGCCGCCGTCCCGCTCTCCGACGCGCCGCCCGTCGTCACCCACCTCGCGTGGCCCGCGCACAGCCGCTCCCTCGCCCTCGCCGGGCTGGTCCGCACGGCCACACAGCTGTGACCGGTCCCGGGGCCGGCGACACCCGTCCGACGAACAGCGCCGGCCCGCCCGTCAGGTGCCCCGGCGCCGCGCAGCGGCGGAGGCGAGCCGAGCCCCGGCGATCCGCTGGGTGGCCCGGTGCTCGAACCGTTGCTGCCGGTGCGGATCGGCTTGCCGGGCTCGCGTGACTGTCCCGGCGTCCGAAGGTGGCGTGTAGCGCCCGCTCACCTTGTCGCGGGCGTGGCGGGCTCTTGCCGGTGGGCTTGCCGCGTGCCCGGCACCGGCGGCAGCCGGTCAGTCGAGCTGGTAGTCGAACCAGATGCGATGCGTGCCGTCGGCGTCGACGGCCAGCCCACCGGCGCCGGCGATCCCGGTCAACTCGCCCGTACCGCTGGCGGGCACGAGGGTGAAGAACTCCGCCGTGCGGTCGCTGCCGGACGTCGAGGCCGAGTGCACGAAGTTGAAGGAGCCCTGCTTGCCGTGCAGCGAGCCTTCGAACGACTCCATGGCCACGTAGGTGCCGCCGCCCGCCGCCTGGTCGAACGCGGCAGTGAACAAAGTCGCCGAGCGGCCGGCGACCTCGCCTTCGAACTGCTTCTCCATCGTCGCCACACTGACCGGAAGCCCGGTGGAAACGGCCGGGTCGGGCTCCAGCCCGGTCGGGACGAACGCTTTGACGGTGAAGGTTCCCTTGGCTCTCATGCGCCGACCGTACCGGGGCGGTCCGACAATCCGGGCCGGACCCGAGGCGGCGTCGTCGGCCGCCGCCGTCATGGACCGTCCCGCCCGGCAGGACCGTCGCCGGCCCACGGGTCCTTGCCGGTCCGGCCCTCGGCCGTGTCCTCGGCCATGTCCTCGGCCGCGGCGGCGAGTTCGCCGAGGGGTACCGGGACCGCGGGGGTGCGCCCGGAGAGCGGGCGCAGGTCCTGCGCGGTGGTCCGGCGCCCGTCGAGGCAGGCCGCGATGCCCGCGGTCGCGAAGCCGCAGACCCGGCCCTGGCACCAGCCCATTCCCGGCCTGGCCAGCATCTTCAGGGTGCGCGCGTCCGTCGCGCCGAGGTCGTCGTGGGCCTGCCGCAACTCGCCGTAGGTGACCTCCTCGCAGCGGCACACCACGGTCGAGTCCGCCAGCCACCGCGGCCAGGAGGCCGGCACCGGATAGGTGCGGTGCATGGCACCGGCGAACCGCCGGCCCCGCCGGACCCGGGCCTGGAGGCGCCGGATCGCGGCCGTACCGACGGTGCCGCCCAGCGGGCGGCCGAGCGAGGCGGCCAGCGCGAGCGCGCCCAGCCGGCCCTCGCAGACCGACAGCGCGGCCCCGCCCACTCCGGTGGCCTCGCCGGCCACGTACACGTTCCCGACGCTGCTGCGTTGCAGGGCGTCGACCTCCACGACCAGCGAGCCGTCGACGTCCTGGCGGGTCGACGCGCCGAGCATGAGCGGCAGTTCGAGCGAGGGCGTGAAGCCCCAGCCGAACGCCACCAGATCCGCGGCGGTCTCCCGTCCGGGTCCGGCCGGCCGGCCGTGGCGGTCCACCCGCACGGTCCGCACCGCCTCGACCCTGCCATCGCCGAGGACCTCCTGCACGACGGTCCTGCTCCGGTAGGGGATGCGGCGCCGCGCCAGGGTCGCGGCGTACTGCGCGGCCTCGACCCCTTTGCTCGGCGCGGACACCGCGCCGAGCGGGTCGCGCAGCCAGCCGAGCGTGGCGTTGGCCTCCACGACGGCCGCGACCCGCGCGCCGGCGTGCGCGAGGCCGGTGGCCACCGGCAGGAGGAACGGCCCGGTGCCGGCCACGACAGCGCGCCTGCCGGCGAGGGTGCGGTGCCCCTTGAGCAGCGCCTGGACCCCACCGGCCGCCATCACCCCGGGCAGATCCCAGCCGGGGACGGGCAGTTGGCGGTCGTAGCCGCCCGGGCACAGGATCAACGCGCGGGCGACGACGCTCTCCCGCCCGGCAGCCGTATCCGCGGCCCTCGCCTCGGTCGGCACGGTGGGGGACAGGTGCAGGGTGAACGCCCCGCCGGAGCCGGTGCCGGTGCCGGTGCCATCGCCGTCGCCGTCGCGGGTGGCGAGCCACACCTGACGGCCCGGCAGGTAGCGCACGCGCCCGGTGTCCCTCAGCGCGTACAGGCGTTCGCGCAGGTCGGTGAAGAGCGGCCAGCCGTGGTGCCCTTCGCGGTCCTCCGGGCGAGCCCACCGCTCGTCGAAGTGCCGCCAGTACTGGCCGCCCGGCTGTCCCGCCGCGTCGACCAGGGCCACGTCCAGCCCCGCCTCCGCCGCCTGGACGGCGGCGGCGAGACCGGCGGGGCCGGCGCCGACCACGGCCACGTCATGGGTGTGCGGCATCGCCGTTCTCCTCCCCGTCCGCGTCGTCGCTCTCGTCGTCGCGTTCGCCGTCGGTGTCCCGGCCGGGAGGGTCGTCCTCGCCGGGCTCCAGGGCGTCGCCCAGCCGCATGCCGTCGGCCGCCGGGATCAGGCAGGCGCGTTCGGCGCGGGCACCGTCGATGGTGATCAGGCAGTCGAAGCAGACGCCGATGCCGCAGAACAGGCCGCGCGGACGGCCCGCCCCGCGGGTGGTGCGCCAGTCGAGGATGCCGGCGGCGACCAGTGCGGCGGCGACGCTCTGGCCCGGCTCGGCCGGAACGGAGGCGCCGCGGAAGGTCATCCGGTAGGTCACGGGGAAACCCCCTCGGTGTGCCGGGGTTGCTCGGGGAAGCGGTCGGGGGCGAACGGCGCCAGGCCCAGGTCCGGTCGGGTGCCCGTGAGGGCCTGCGCGATCAGCTTGCCGGTGCCGGCCGCGAGGCCGATGCCGGCGCCTTCGTGGCCGCAGGCGTGCCACAGCCCGGGCGCCCGCGGGTCGGCGCCGATCACCGGGAGGTGGTCGGGGCAGTACGGGCGGAAGCCGTGGTAGGTCCGCATCAGCCGGACCTCGCGCAGCATCGGGAACAGCGCGACGGCCTTGGCCGCGAGCGTGCTGATCGCGGGCAGGGACACCGTGCGGTCGAAGCCGACCCGCTCGCGCGACGCGCCGATCAGGATGGTGCCGCTGGCGGTGCCCTCCACCACCGGCGAGGTCTGCAGGGCGGCGTCGGAATTGGCGACGTCGCCGACGTACTCCGCCGCGTAGACCTTGTGCCGGATCGTCCGCGGCGGCATGGGCTCGGTGACGAGCACGAACCCGCGCCGGGGGCGGACCGGCACGGACACGCGGGCCAGCGCGGCGACCTCGCCCGCCCAGGTGCCCGCCGCGTTGAGGACGGCGCCCGCGGGGAGGTCGCCCGCGGTGGTACGCACCCCGGTGATCCGGTCGCCCGCGCGCAGGAACCCGGTCACCTCGATGCCGGTGCGCACCCGGGCGCCCAGGTCGCGGGCCAGCCGCAGCAGGTGCGCCACCACCAGCATCGGCTGCACCTGGGCGTCCTGCGGGTAGAACGCTGCGCCGGCGAGACCGTCGGACAGGTGCGGCTCGTAGTCGTGCAGGTGGGCGCGGCCGACATCCCGTACCTCGACCCCGCGGGCGCGCTGGTGGGCGCCGAGTTCCCGCAGCGAGGCAAGGCCCTGGCCGGTCGCGGCCACGACGAGACCTCCCTTGGCCTCGAACTCCCAGCGGCCGGCGTGCTCGGCCAGGTCCTCCCGCCAGACGCGCTGCGAGTGCAGCGCCAGGTCGAGTTCGGGCCCGGCCTCCTTGTCGGAGACCAGCAGGTTGCCTTCGCCCGCGCTGGAGGTGCCGCCCGCGAGGGCGCCGCGCTCCACGACGACGACCCGCAGCCCGGCGAGCGCCGCGAAGTACGCGGCCGCCGCTCCGACCACCCCGGCCCCGACGACAAGCAGGTCCGGGCTTCCGGAGCCCGCCGCCGCGTGGACGGCCGTGGCGGGGACGGCCTTCGCGTGGACGGCCATGGCGGGGACGGTGCCCCGGGGGGCGGCGCTCACGACTCCTCCGCTCCGCTCGCCCACAGCCCCCGGACATGGCCGATGTGACGGAGCATCAGCTCCTCGGCGGCCGGCGCGTCGCGCGCCTCCACGAGGTCCATCAACGCGTGGTGCTCCGCCGCCGACGTGCTCAGCCGGCCGCTGCGCAGCAGCGGGGCCAGGCCGAGCAACCGGGTCCGGGTCCGCAGGTCGGACACCACGTCCACCAGGTGCCGGTTGCCGCTGTAGCCGAGCAGGGCCAGGTGGAAGACGTGGTCCGCCCGGACGTAGCCGACCAGGTCGCCGCGGTCGACCGCGTCCACGATGGCCTGGGCCAGCTCCCGCAGCGCGGCGAAGTCCGCCTCGGGGATCACCGGGACGCAGGCGCGTACCGTCGGCGGCTCGATGAGCAGCCGCACCGCCGCCAGGTTGTCGAGGTCCTGCTCGGACACCTCGGTGATCCGGAAGCCCTTGTTCGGCTGGGCGACGACCAGACCCTCCTTGGCCAGGTCCAGCATCGCCTCCCGGACGGGCGTGGATGACACGCCGAAGCGCGCGCCGAGGGTGGGCGCGGAGTAGACCGCGCCCGGTTCCAGCTCGCCGGAGATGACCGCGGCGCGCAGCGCGTCGCGGACGCGTTCGCGCAGCGTCTCGCGCTGGCCGAGGCTCCGCAGGTTCGGGGAGGACGGCACGTTCACAGCAGGAACCCCGCGGGGAAGGGGTCGCTCGGGTCGAGGTGGAACTGCGAGGTGCCGGTGACCCAGGCGCGTCCGGTGATGGCGGGCAGCACCGCGGGGTGCGGCCCGACGGTGGTCTCGCCGAGCAGGCGCCCGGTGAAGCGGGTACCGATGAAGGACTCGTTCACGAACTCCTGCCCGACGACGAGTTCGCCGCGGGCGTGCAGCTGCGCCATCCGCGCGCTGGTGCCGGTGCCGCACGGCGAGCGGTCGAACCAGCCCGGGTGGATGGCCATGGCGTGCCGCGACAGCTCGGCGGTCGAGCCGGGGGCCTTGAGGTAGACGTGGTGGCAGCCGGAGATGTCGTCGCGTTCCGGGTGCACCGGCCGGTCGGCGTCGTTCACGGCGGCCATGACCGCCAGCCCGGCATCGAGCAGGTCGCCGGCCCTGGCCCGGTCGAACGGCAGCCCGAGGTCGGCGAGTTCGACGATCGCGTAGAAGTTGCCGCCGAAGGCGAGGTCGTAGCGCACCTCGCCGTAGCCGGGCACCCGCACGGTGGCGTCCAGCGCGTGGGCGTACGACGGGACGTTCTCGATGGTGACCGCCGTGGCCGCGCCGTCCTCGACCGCCACGGAGGCGGTGACGAGGCCGGCGGGGGTGTCCAGCCGGATGGTGGTCACCGGCTCGACCACCGGCACCATCCCGGTCTCGACCAGGACGGTGGCCACGCCGATGGTGCCGTGGCCGCACATCGGCAGCAGGCCGGAGACCTCGATGAACAGCACGCCGTAGTCCGCGTCCGGGCGGGTCGGCGGCTGGAGGATCGCCCCGCTCATCGCGCCGTGCCCGCGCGGCTCGTACATCAGCAGCGTGCGGACGTCGTCGCTGTTGGCCATGAACCAGCGCCGCCGTTCGGCCATGGTGGCCCCGGGGATCGTGCCGACGCCGCCGACGACGACCCGCGTGGGCATGCCCTCGGTGTGCGAGTCGACGGCGTGGAAGGTGCGGCGGGACCTCACTTGTAGCCCTTGGCGAGGACCGCCTCGGTGTCGGCGGTGATCCGGGCGATCAGCTCGGGCGCCAGCGGCAGCCGCGGCGGCCGGCAGGCGCCGCCCTTGAGACCTGCGATGTCCATCGACAGCTTGATCGACTGCACGAACTCGATCTTGGAGTCCCAGCGCAGCAGCGGATGCAGGTCGCGGTAGACCGGCAGCGCCCGGGCGAGGTCGGCGGGGTCGCCGGAGGTGGCGAGCCGGTAGAGCTCGACGGTGTCCTGCGGGATCAGGTTGGGGTAGCCGGCGATCCAGCCGACCGCGCCGGCCATGCCCAGTTCGAGCAGCACGTCGTCGGCGCCGACGAGGATGTCCAGGCCCGGCGCCAGCTCGTTGATCTGGTACGCCCGGCGGACGTCGCCGGTGAACTCCTTGACCCCCACGATCGTGCCCTCGGCGTGCAACTCGGCGAGCAGTTCGGGGGTGAGGTCGACCTTGGTGTCGATCGGGTTGTTGTACGCCACCACCGGCAGACCGACCTTGGCGACCTCGCGGTAGTGCTGCACCACCGCCTCCCGCTCCGCCCGGTAGGCGTTGGGCGGCAGCAGCAGCAGGGAGGTGGCCCCGGCGGCGGCGGCCTGCTCGGCCCAGCGGCGCGCCTCCAGCGCGCCGTACGCCGCCACCCCCGGCATGACCCCGAACCCGTCGGGCGCGGCCGCGACCGCGGTCTCGACGACGCGGGCCCGCTCCTCCGGGGTCAGCGTCTGGTACTCGCCCAGCGAACCGTTGGGCGTCACCCCGTCGCAGCCGCCGGCCGCCAGGAAGCGGACGTGCTCGGCGTAGGCGTCGTAGTCCACCGACAGGTCGGCGTGGAAGGGCAGGGCCGTGGCGACGTGGACTCCGTGCCAGGGCTTCGTGGAACCGGTCATGCGGGGACTCCTCCTCCTGCGTCGCGCACCATCTGGCCGAGCCGGGTGAACACCCGCTCGTCTTCGCGGACGCCGTCGTGTTCGTACTCGTTGGTGATCCAGGTCTGGAGGTTGCCGACCCGGGCCGCGGTCTCCAGTTGCAGTCCGGCGTCCACGTACATGTCGTCGTGGTAGACGGCGGCGGCGACCGGGACCTCGTTGGCGGCCAGCCGCTCCGGGTCGTACAGCGGCGGCCAGCTCTCCCGCTCGGCCAGCAACTCCACCGCCCCGCGGAACGGGCGCAGTTCGCTGATCTCCTCGAACATCCAGGGGTAGATCATCTCGCCGGTGAACAGCAGCGGCCTGGCGTCCTCGGCGAACCGCGGGTGCCGCGGCAGCTCGGCCTGCGCCGCCCATCCGGTCGGGCCGGGCCCGTGGGCGTAGACGCTCTCCTGGAGGGCCGCGTAGAGCGGGTTGTCGCTGTAGGAGGTCCTGGCCAGCACCTGGTGCAGGAAGGTCGCCGACAACTCGTCGCCGCTCCATGCCTCGTCGAGCAGCCAGTGCAGACGTTCGTGGCCGGGCTTCATCCCGAGGTCGACGCCCAGCGACTGCATCCGCCGGACGGTCAGCACGTCGCCGTCGGGCAGCCGCACCCCGCCCTCGGCCAGCCGGTCGGCGATCCGGGCGACCCGCTCGGCCGCGTGCGGGTAACGCCGGTGGAAGATCGCGTTCTTGGCCTCCACCCGCGGATAGGTGCGCCGGTAGACCTCGGCCGCCGACGGGTCGAGGGCCGGCAGCCCGCCGGTGACGTAGCAACTGCTCAGCCCCTCGGGGGCCCGCGACAGGTACGTCATGGTGAGGAAGCCGCCGTAGGACTGGCCGAGCGTGGACCAGCGCCGGCCGCCGTAGAGGGTCCGGCGCAGGTGCTCGTGGTCGGCCACGATGGCGTCGGCCCGGAAGCAGGAGAGGAAGTCCGCGCCCTCGCGGGCGGTCGCGAACGCGCTCATCCGGCGGCCGTCGATCCGGGTGCTGCGGCCGGTGCCGCGCTGGTCGGCCAGCACCACCCGGTGCGTCCCCAGCGCCACGCCGAGCCAGCCGCTCCGGTCCAGCGGGCGCGGTGCCTTCCCGCCCGGGCCGCCCTGGAGGTAGACGAGGCAGGGCAGGTCCTCGCCGGCCCGAGCCGGATCGACGAGCTCGCGGACGAACAGCTGGATCGTGCCGCGCCCGGGGTCGGACCAGTCCAGCGGCACGTCGACGAACTGCTCGCGCACCCGCATGCCGGGAATGGTGTACGTGATGGCGCCGCTCATGCGGTGGCAGCCCTCCTTCGGCGTTCCCGTCCGGGACGACGGCTCTGACCTGCGCAGACGTCATACGATGCACAAGTAGTATGTGGTATTGCACTGACCATAGAGCCTCCACCCGGCTCGTGGCAACGGTCGGGGCGACGGCGAGGCGTACGGCGGATGCCGCGGCGGGCGGGAACCCCCGGGCCAACGGTGCGCGGTTGCCGGTGCGCGGTTGCCGGGCCCACGCGGCGGGTACGGCGCGGGTGCGCATCGGACGAAGGTGCACAGCGAACGCAACGGGGTGGGGCGATGAAGGACCGGCCTTCCCGGAAGGGCGGCCGACCGCTGGACGTGTTCTCGCAGCGGCGGAGGATGGCGAAGTACACCGACCCGGGGGCGCACATGAGGGCCGCCCCGGGCCGGGACGCGTCGTTGCCGGTCCACCACACGAGGACGTCGGTGCCGCCGACGGGTCCGTACGGCGGCTGAGGCCCTCCACCGGCGGCGCCCCGTGCACCCGGCCGCCGCCGGCCTTCCCGCAGCGGCCGTCTACGCTCGCGCCATGCAGCGCAGCGACGTCAGGCGGGACGACGGCACCTGGGTGGGGCTGTCCCTGGATGTACGGGATCGCGACCTGCCGGGGCTGCGCGTGTTCAGCGCCGGGACGCGGCTGCTGGTCGCCCAGCGGTCGCGGCCCGTGCTGCTCGCCGTCGTCCAGGAGCGGTTCCAGGGTGTGGACTTCTGGCGCACCGACGCGTACCGCTCCTTCGTCCCGCCGCTGCGCGCCGATACGGGGCGCGCCCTGGCGGGCCGTCCCGAACGGTGGGCCCACCGCTTCGCGCGGTACCTCGCCGACGCGGCGGACAGCCCACTGCACGAGGGCAGATGGCTGCTGTCGAGCGAAAGTCCGCTGCTGCGGTGGCGCCATCCGGGCGCCTCGCACGCCCGGTACTGGGGTTCGGTGCTCGTCGACGGCCATCCCGACGGGTACATCGACTGGTTCGTCCACTCCGGCTCGTGGGAGGTCCTCCCGCTGCGGCCGATGCCCGGCGCCGAGGACAGCCGGGTCAAGGCGTACCGCAAGCAGGCCCGTGAAGGGACGCTGCCACCCGTCCTGCTGTGGTGGGTCAGCGGCCTGGACTGCCACCTGATCCTGGACGGTCACGCGCGGCTGGCCGCGGCCGTCGCCGAGTCCGTCGAACCTGCGCTGCTGCACGTGCACCGCACGGTGCCCCGCGACGACCTGGCCGCGCGTACCGACGAGGCCGTGGACTCCTACGCGTCCGAACTGGCCCGCTTCGCCGAACTGCGCGCCGTCCACGGCCCCGCGGTCCCGGACGGCGCCGCCACCGCCGGCCCGCGGCTCGCCCGCCACCTGCACGAGCTGCACACCGCGCACCAGCCGACCTGGGCGTGGCCGCTGCCCGGCGGGGAGACGCGGTGGGCTCGCCTCGTACGCGAGGCAACCGCGGGCCGGGAGTGGCCCGTTGCCTGAGGAGCGGACGCACCGGGGCCACGACGCGCAGCAGAAGAGCACGGTTCAGCGCCATGACGCGCAGCCGAAGAGCACCCCGGCGGCACCGCGTCGCCCGACCTGCGGCCGGTCGACGACCCGCACCGCGCTGGTCCTCGCGCGGCGGGAGGAGGACGGCACGCGCGCCTGCCGAGGTGTGCGGCAGTGCGGCGACCGGCACCTCTGGTCGGGCTGGAGCGATCGCCCTGACGAGGCGTGGGAGTTCTGCCCGTACCTCGACCGCTTCGGCGCCCGAGCGGGTGACGTGGGCGTCGCCGGTGATGCGGTGGCGTCGTACCAGCCGGGCCCCGGCGGCACCCGGGGGCACCGGGGGCCGCCGGGGCGGGAGCGGTCAGCCGTTGGGGAGGATGGCCGCGCGGCCGTTGACCGTGCCGGCGTGCAACCGCTCGTACGCGCGCGGCGCCTCGTCCAGGGAGAAGGTCTCCGTGTGGACGGAGACCGCGCCGGCGCGGGCCAGGGCCAGCACCTCCTGGAGCTCCGAGCGGCTGCCCCAGTACGGAGCGCTGACCGAGACCTCGAACGGCATCGCGCCGAACCCGACCGGCAGCGTGCCGCCGCCGATGCCCACGAGGGACACCTCGGCCTCCACCCCGGCCACGGCCCCGGCGATCCGGACGGTGGGCGGGGCTCCGACGAAGTCGAAGACCGCCTGCGCGCCCAGCCCGCCGGTCAACTCGCGGACGGTGGCGGGCGCGTCGTCGTCGGAGAGCACCGCCTCGTGGGCGCCGACCCGGCGGGCCAGCCGCAGCTTGTCCTCGCTGACGTCCAGAGCGACGATCCGGGCCGGGCTCAGCGCCCGCAGCAGCTGGATCGCGGTGTGCCCGAGGCCGCCGGTGCCGATGACGACCGCGGTGGAGCCCGGAACCAGCTTCGGCAGCGCCCGCTTGATGGCGTGATACGGCGTCAGGCCGGCGTCGGTCAGCGGCACCGCGGCCACCGGGTCGAGCCCCTCCAGCGGGACGAGGTGGCGCGGGTCGTCGACAAGAAGGTACTCGGCGATCGCGCCGGGCGCGCCCAGGCCCGGCGGGCGGATGCCCAGCTCGTCGGCGCGCAGGCAGTAGTTCTCCTTGCCCTCGGCGCACTTGGCGCACCGGCCGCAGCCCCACGGGCCGTAGACGGCGACGGCGTCGCCCTCGCGGACCCCGGTCGTGCCGGCGCCGAGCGCGGCGACCGTGCCGACGCCCTCGTGGCCGAGGGTGAGCGGCAGCGGATACGGGAAGCTGTCGGCGGGCCAGCTCATGACGGCGATGTCGCTGTGGCACACGCCGGCGGCGGTGACCTTCAGCAGCACCTGGCCGGGACCGGGCTCGGGGTCCGGCACGGTCACCACCTCGGGGGCGGCGCCGATGGTGCGGTATTGCAGTGCCTTCACGGTGATCTCCTCTCCGAGGGTCAGACGGCGGTGTAGGCGCCGTCGACCAGGTGGTAGCTGCCGGTGACGAACGAGGCGCGGTCCGAGAGCAGGAACGCGATCAGCTCCGCGACCTCCTCGGGCCGGCCCAGCCGCCCCGCCGGGTGCAGCGCGACCAGCGCGGCCCGGGCCTGCTCGTCCATCCGGTTCAGCAGCGGGGTCTCGATGAAGCCGGGGCCGACCGCGTTGACCCGGATGCCCCGGGCGGAGTACTCGGCGGCGGCGGTCTTGGTCAGCCCGACCACGCCGTGCTTGGCGGCCACGTACGCGGGCGAGCCGGCGAAGCCGACGGAACCGAGGATGGAGGCCACGTTGACGATGGCGCCGCCGCGGCCGGCGGCCTCGATGGCGGGCAGCTCGTGGCGCAGGCAGTAGAAGACGCCGTCGAGGTTGGTGCGGATGACCCGGTCGTACTCCGCGATGTCGTACGCCCCGGTGGGCGCGCTCGGGCCGCCGATCCCGGCGTTGTTCACGGCGAGGTCGAGGCCGCCGAAGGTCTCGACGGCGAAGCGGACGGCCGCCTCGGCCGAGTCCGGCCGGGTGACGTCCAGCGCGGTCGCCGCGGCCTGCCGCCCCTCGGCGGTCAGTTCGGCGGCGGCCTTCTCGGCGCCCGGGACGTCGAAGTCGGCGATGACGACCCGTGCGCCGCCGGCGGCCAGCCGCCGGGCGGTGGCCAGGCCGATGCCGGACGCGGCCCCGGTGACCAGGGCGGTGCGGTCCGCGAACTCGGCCGCGTCGGCGGCGGGAGCGGGGGAGGGGGTGGTGGTGCGGGAGGTGGTGCTCATGGTGGTCTCACTCATCGGTAGTGCGTGGTTCCTCGGTGGTGCGGTGGGAGGCCGCGGAGGCGACTTCCCAGGACAGGGCGTCGTACGCCCGTTCCACGAGGTCGGCGAGTTCGGTGCCGGCCCCGTCCTGGTGGTCAGGACCGCGCGCCCAGGCGCGCAGCCCCGCGGTCAGCACGCCCGCCGCGGCCTCCACGACGACGGCCGGGCGCAGGTCCCGGAGGTCGTCGGTGCCGAGGCGGTCGGCGATGATCCGGGTCGACTCGTCCTGGGCGTCGACCCGGATGCGCTCGTACGCGGCGAACAAGGTGGGCTCCTGGTCGAGGAGGCCGATGATCCGGCGCATCTGCGGGCGCAGGTGCGCCGCGGGCGTGTGCGGGTCGGCCAGCCAGGCGCGGACGGCCCGGCGGTAGGCCAGCAGCGGCGGTTCGCCGGCCGGCCGGGCGCGCAGAGCCGCGTTGATCCGCTCGCCGTCGTCGCGGACGAAGCCGAGGGCCGCGTCCTCCTTGCCGGTGAAGTACCGGCTGAAGGTGCGCCGCGTGACGTCCGCGCGTTCGGCTATCGCCTCCACCGTGGTGGCGGCCAGACCCCGTTCCAGGATCAGCTCGACGGCGGCGGTGGCGAGCGCCTTGCGGGTGCGGCGCGCCCGCAGCAGCCGCCGGTCCGCCACGGCGGTGCCACTCGGTACTGCTTCCTCGGCGTCCATGCCTTCGACCGTACGTCCGGATGTCCCGGTGGGACATATTTCCCGATGAGACATATGTCCCACCGGGACATCTGAGAGCTGTCGCGGTCGCGCGGGGCGCCCGGGAAGCCGATACCGCCTGGACGTCAGGCGCCGTGAACGGCCTCCGCTGCCCGTCCGTCGCCCCGCCCGCACACCGGAGCGCGCGTCCCCGCTCCGGTGGCGCGGCCCAGGTGTGTCCGCCGCGCAGCCGGGAAGACGGGTCGTCGCGCGGCTGCCGAGGTCCGCCGGGTGCCGCTGTTCGGGTGGTGTGCGGCGCGGCGGCGGTCCGCGCCGGAGGCCGGTCCGGCCGGGCTTCGAGAATGGACGGCACGGCGGGAGCGGGCGTCAACGGCGGGAGGCGGCGGGCATGGTGCGCACAGCGGTGACCGAGGTCGCGGCGTGGTGGGTCGTCATGGTCGCGCTCACGGTGGTGCTGATCAGCTCGGTCGGACCTGTCGAGCTGGCGGTCGCCGCCGTGGCCGGGCTCGGCGCGGCGTTCGCGGCCCGGCGGATCAGGCGGGCGGTACGGCTCGGGCGGCCGCGCGGCCGCGGAGTTCCCCGCGCGCTGGCGGTACTGCCCTGGTCGCTCGTCCGCGGCGCCGCCGTGCTGGCCCGCGACACGTGTGCCGGCGGGAGGCGGTCGGGCGCGGTGCGCCGGGTCGTGCTGCGTCCGGGCACCGGAGCCGGTTGGGCGGGGCTGCTGCTGGCCGCTTCCGCGGACACGTGCGTCCTGGGGACCGGCGAGGACGGCGACGAGGAGAGCGCGGAGAAGGGCGGGAACGGCGACGGCCCCGCCCCCGGGGTGCGGGTGCACGCCCTGCGCCGCGAACCCGGCGCGGTGGAACGCGCGTTCGGCGGTCCAGGCGGCCTCGGCGGTCCGCGGTGAACGCGTGGACGGCCGCGGCCCTCGTGCTGCTCGCCGGCGCCGGCCCCGCGTGCCTGTGGGTCGCCGCGTCCGGCTCCCCGGTGCGGCGGCTCGTCGCGCTGTCGTCGCTCTCCACGGTGGTGGGCGCGGTGTTCCTCGTCCTGCCGCAGGGCTACGACCGGTCGTCGTACCAGGACCTGGCGCTGGTGCTGGCGGTGCTGGCACCGGCCGGGACGCTCGTCTTCGCCCGTTTCGTCGTGGGGGAGGGGAGCGACGCCCCCGTGGAGGAGCGGCACCGATCCAGCGACTGAGAGGACAGCAGGACATGGTGGGACTTCGGTACGACACGTCCGCGGTGGACCGCGGATGACCGCCGGTCACGTGGTGGCCCTGGCGCTGCTGTGGGCGGGCGTGGCCTGCGTGCTCCTGTCGGCGCTGGCCCTGGTACGGCTGAAGGGAACGTTGATGCGCCTGCACGCGCTGGCCGTCTCGTCCTGCCTGGGCGTTCCGCTGATCGCGCTCGCCGTCGCCGTCCAGCAGGGCCCCGGACGCGCGGCGGTCAAGACCCTGCTGATCGGGCTGCTGTTCGCGGCCGGCGGCACGGCCGGCACCATCGCCGTCGGGAAGGCCGCGTGGGAGTCCGGCGAGGGGGAGCAGCGGTGAACACCGCACTCATCGGCGTCGCGCTCGGCTTCGTGGTGGTGGCCGCCACGCTGGCGGTGCTGTGCCGCGAGCCCGTGCGGCAGGCGGTGCTGCTGGGCGTCCTCGGACTCGGCCTGGCCGTGCTGTTCGCCGTGCTGCAGGCACCCGACGTGGCGCTGTCGCAACTGGCGGTCGGCACCGTGCTCACACCGCTGCTCATCCTGCTGACGGTCCGCAAGGTCAGACGCCGCTCGGTGGCCGACGCCGCGAAGCCCGCCGGCGGCGGGTCCGGGCCCTGCGACCAGGGACCGCGGGGCGGGACCGGGTCGTGAGTCCCCGGGCACGTCTGCTGCTGTTCCTGGTCTCCGCCGCGGTGATCGGCGTCTACTTCACCCTGTCCTGCCGGGAACTCCCGTCGTTCGGCGGAGCCTCGCACCCCTACGGCGAGCGCGCGGTGGCCGCGGCGCTCGCCCACCGCACCGCCAACGTCGTCTCGTCGGTCAACTTCGACCTGCGCGCCTTCGACACCCTCGGCGAGGAGTCGATCCTCTTCTGCACGGTGCTCGGGGCGACCTTGCTCCTGCGTCTCGCCCGCGACGAACGCCAGCACGCCGCCGCGTCGGAGACCGTCCTGCCCACCACCCGGCTGCTGGGAGCCGTGCTGCTGCCGGTGACCGTGGTCGTCGGGGTGTACA
The DNA here is from genome assembly GCF_040702025.1 of Streptomyces sp. NPDC088194. NCBI lineage: Bacteria > Bacillati > Actinomycetota > Actinomycetes > Kitasatosporales > Streptomycetaceae > Streptomyces > Streptomyces sp. NPDC088194. Next base: position 22,754 of record NZ_JBFBIV010000074.1, read on the forward strand.
TCGTCGCCCACGGCCAGCTCAGCCCCGGCGGCGGGTTCCAGGGCGGGGTGGTGCTGGCCACCGCGCTCCACCTGGGCTATGTCGCCGCCGACTACCGCGTGTTGCAGCGGCTGCGACCGCTGGTCGTCCTGGACATCGCCGACTCGCTCGCGGCGGCGTCCTTCACCGCGATGGGCGTGGCCGGGCTGGCCGCGGGCGGCGCGTTCCTGAAGAACGTCCTGCCGCTGGGCACCGTCAACAAGATCACCTCGGGAGGCATGGTGCCGCTGTTCAACGCGGCGGTCGGCGTCGAGGTGGCCTCCGGGGTGATCGTGCTGCTCGCGCACTTCCTCGACCAGGCCGTCGAGGTCACCGGGACCGGTACACAGGAGGAGGACGCCTGATGGGCGTGTGGCCCTACCTGGCCGCGGGCTGGATTCTGCTCGTGGCCCTCTACGGACTGGTGACCAGCCGGAACCTGATCCACGCGATCGGCTGCCTGGCCGTCGCCCAGTCCTCGACGTACGTCCTGCTGCTCGCCGTGGGCTACCGCGACCACGGCACCGCCCCGGTGTTCTCCGACCTCCGACCCGGCTCGCGCCCGGTGGTGGACCCGATCGTCCAGGCCCTCGCGCTCACCGACATCGTCGTCGGCGCGACGGTCACCGCCCTGCTGCTCGCCCTCACGATCCAGCTGCGCAAGCGGCACGGAACCGTCGATCCCGAGTCGCTGACCGCGCTGAGGGGCTGACGGTGTGACGGACGCGACCCTGCTGCCGCTGGCAGTGGCGATCCCGCTGCTCGGCGCGCCCCTGCTGGCCGTCGCGGGCCGGGTACTGCCGCGCACCGGCTGCGACGTCCTGGCCACCGGCGCCGCCGCGGCCGACGTGGTGTGCCTGGCGCTGCTGTGGTCGCACATCCAGGGCGTCGCCGTCACACCGGTCGGCGGCTGGCCGGCGCAGATCGGCATCGTGCTCGCCGCGGACCGGGTCGGCGCGGGCCTGGCTCTCCTCGCGTCATGTCTGGTGCTGGCGGTCCTGGCCTACTCCTGGCGGTACTTCGACGAGCCGCGAGGTGAACGCGCGGGCCTGTTCCCCGCGATGGTGCTGACCTTCCAGGCCGGCATGGTCGGCTTCGCCCTGACCGGCGACCTGTTCAACGCCTTCGTGTTCTTCGAGTTGATGGGCGCCGCCGGATACGCCCTGACCGGCTACCGCATCGAGGACCCGCGCCCGCTCCAGGGCGCCCTCACCTTCGGGATCGTCAACTCCCTCGCCGCGTACTGCTCGCTGCTGGGCATCGGGCTGCTCTACGCCCGCACCGGGCAGCTGAACCTCGCCGCGATGGGCCGGGCGATGGGGGAGCACCGGACCGACCTGCTGGTCGTGGTCTCCTTCGTGCTCGTGGTCACCGCCATGCTGGTCAAGGCCGCGGTGGTGCCGTTCCACTTCTGGCTGCCCGACGCGCACGCCGTCGCCCCGACCCCGGTGTGCATGCTGCTGTCCGGCGCGATGGTCGAGCTGGGCGCCTACGGGATCGGGCGCGTGTACTGGACGGTCTTCTCCGGTCCTGGCGGCATCCCGCACGACGCGTTCCGCCACACCTTCACCGCGCTGGGCGTGCTCACCGCGCTCGTCGGCGCCGCGATGTGCTGGCAGCAGCGGCACCTCAAGCGCATGCTCGCGTACTCGACCGTGGGCCATGTCGGGCTGTTCATGGTGGGCATCGCGCTGCTCACCCCCGGCGGCGTGGCCGGCGCCGCCGTCTACGTGGCCGCGCACGGCTGCGCGAAGGCGGCGCTGTTCGGCCTGACCGGTGTGCTCCTGGACCGCTACGGCTCCGTCGACGAGCACGGCCTGTACGGTCGGGCGCGCGATCTGCGGCTGCTGGGCGTGCTGTTCGTGCTGGGCGCGCTCGCGCTGGCCGGGCTGCCGCCGTTCGGCACCGGGCTGGGCAAGGCCCTCGGCGAGGCCGCGGCCGGCCACAGCCAGGCGTGGCTCCCGGCCGTGTACGTCCTCACGTCCGCGCTGACCGGGGGAGCGCTGCTCCGGGCGGCGCTGCGGATCTTCTGGGGCGCCGGACCGGTTCCGCACAGCCGGCCCGGCGAGGCCGAGACCAGCGGAGAGGGCGAGGAACCCGAAGTCAGGGAGCCCGGGCGGGCGCTGCCGCCGATGATGGTGGCGGTGCCCGCCCTCCTGCTCGCCCTGTGCGCCGTGGTCGGCTGCCTGCCTGCCGTGGCGCGCTCGCTCGCCCGCGGCGCCGCCGTCTTCACCGACCCCGCCGTCTACCGTGCCGCCGTCCTCGGTCCCGCCGTCGCGCACCGGGCGGTGCTGCCGCACGTCGCGTCGGCGTGGACCGCCGAGGGGCTGCTGCTGGGCGGCGGGTCGGCCGCCGCCGCAGCCGCGTTCGCGGTCCTCGCGGTGCTGCGCCCCGTCCGGCTGCCCTTGCACCGGGGGGTGCGCGCCTTGGTGACCGGGCTGCGGCGGCTGCACTCCGGGCACCTGGGCGACTACGTCGCGTGGCTCGCCCTCGGTGTCGCCGCCCTGTGCGCCGCGTTCGGCGCGCAGACCTGATCCGGCGCGCAGACCTGAGGGGGCGGTAGCACCGGCGTCACCGCGTCATCACGTGCGCGGATCACCGCGCGGCGCACGGCGGGCCGACCCGACCGGGCGGGCCCCAGGCCGGGCAGGCTCAGGCCGGGCGGGTCACCGCTTGCAGGACGGTGCGGTTGAAGGCGGGCAGGTCGTCGGGCTTACGACTCGTGATGAGGGCGTTGGGGCCCGCCGTGCACACCTTCACCTCCTCGTCCACCCAGGTCGCGCCCGCGTTGCGCAGGTCCGTCCGCAGGCTCGGCCACGAGGTGAGCGTCCGGCCACGGACCGTGTCCGCCTCGACCAGGGTCCACGGGGCGTGGCAGATCGCCGCGACCGGCTTGCCGGCGGCGAAGAACCCGCGTACGAGGTCGAGCGCCTTGGCGTCCTGGCGCAGCGCGTCCGGGTTGGCGACGCCGCCGGGCAGGACCAGCACGTCGAAGTCCGCCGCGGAAGCCTCGTCCACGGCGAGGTCGGCCGGGAAGGTGTCGGCCTTGTCCAGGTGGTGGAACGCCTGGACCTCGCCTGCCTCGGGGGTGATCAGTGACGGCGTCACGCCCGCGTCGGACAGCGCCTGCCAGGGGGAGGTCAGCTCCACCTGCTCGACGCCCTCGGTCGCGGTCAGGAATGCGGCTCGCACGACATCACGTCCTCTCGTTGCCGGAGCCCCGTTCGAAACGTTCACGCTGCGGCTACCCGTCGCCGTGCACCGAAAACGACATCCGCGCCCCGGCGTCCCGTCGCCTCCCCACCGCGAGGCGTACTCGGCTCCCGCCCGCCGGGGCGCTCGTGGCTCAGCCCTCCGGGGAGTCGTCGCCGTGGCTGCGGACGATCTCCTTCATCTTGGCGACCGCGAAGCCCCAGCCCTGCTCGACGGTGGGCTTGGCGGGGACGGCGATCTCGTCGGGGTTGGTGACGACATCGAGCAGCACGGGTCCGCGCACGTCCAGCGCGGTGCGCACCGCCTCGTCCAGTTCGGCGGGGTCGGTGACGCGGATGCCGGTGAGTCCCAGGGCGGTCGCGACCGCGGCGAAGTCGGGGTTGTCCAGGACGGTGCCGAACTCGGGCAGGCCGGACTGCTCCTGTTCGAGTTTCACCATGCCCAGGCGGCGGTTGTCGAAGACGACGAGCGTCACCGGAAGGTCGTAGGTCCTGAGCGTCATCAGGTCGCCGAGCAGCATGCTCAGGCCGCCGTCGCCGCAGAACGCGACGACCTGCCGGTCGCGGTCCAGGAATTGCGCGCCGAGCGCGTGCGGCATGGCGTTGGCCATCGAGCCGAGGTTGTAGGAGCCCAGCAGGCGGCGCGTGCCGCGCATCTCCACGAACCGGGAGAGCCAGACCGTGGCCATGCCGGTGTCGGAGGTGAAGACGGCGTCGTCGGCGGCGTACCGGTCGACCGCGGCGGCCAGCGCCTCGGGGCGGATGTCGTGGGCGCGGTTGTCCAGCGCCGAACGGACCCGTCCGATCAGCCCCTTGTCGTGGCCGGGCGCGGCCAGCCGGTCCTGGCCCTCGCGCCAGGACGCGAAGTGCCGCACGGACTTCTCCAGGTGCCCTCGGTCACGGCCGCCGTCGGGGGCCGGAGCGGACAGGTGGACGAGCAGGTCGCGGACCGTCGCGCCGACGTCGCCGACCAGGCCGATCTCCACCGGCACCCGGCGCCCGATGTGGGTCGGCTCGGTGTCGACCTGGACGACGGTGCGGCCCTCGGGATACCAGTCGCGGTACGGGAAGTCGGTGCCCAGCAGCAGGAGGGTGTCGGCGTCCTGGAGCGCGGCGGCCGCGGCGGGGTTGCCGATCAGGCCGGTCTGGCCGACCTGGAAGGGGTTGTCGCCCTCGAAGCCCTCCTTGGCCTTCAAGGTGAGCACCATCGGCGCGGCCAGCCGGTCGGCGAGCGCGAGGACCTGGTCGCGGGCCTCACGCGCGCCGCGCCCGACCAGCAGGGTGACCCGCTCGGCCTCCTCCAGCAGGCCGGCGGCCGCGCGCACGGCGTCCTCGTCCGGGCGGGTGGTCGGCGTGGTGACCGAGAAGCGGGACGGCCGGTCGTCGGGGAGTTCCTGCTCGCCGATGTCGCCGGGCACCGTCAGCACCGCGACGCCCTTGCGCCCGAGGGCGTTGCGGACCGCGGTCTCCAGCAGAAGCGGCAGTTGCCCGGGGGAGGTGATCGTGGCGCGGAAGACGGCCACGTCGCTGAAGAGCGCGTCGTTGTCGACCTCCTGGAAGTAGTCGCTGCCCAGCTCCGCCAGCGGCACCTGCCCGGCGATGACCAGCACCGGGGTGTGGCTCTTGGCCGCGTCGTAGAGGCCGTTGAGCAGGTGCACCGAGCCCGGGCCGACCGTGCCCATGCACACCGCGAGCCGCCCGGTGAGCTGGGACTGGGCGCTCGCGGCGAAGGCCGCGGCCTCCTCGTGCCGGCAGCCCACCCACTCCACGCCGTCAGTGGTGCGGATGGCGTCGGTCAACGGGTTCAGGGCGTCGCCTACGACGCCGAAGACCTGGCGCACTTCGAGTTCGGCGAGAGCGTCCACGATGACGCGGGCAACGGTGCGGGCCACGGTTCCTCCAACAGGGGTGGTTGGGACGGCTCAGAAGTGGTCGGGATCGGCGGCGGCCCAGTCGGCGGCCCATGACGCGGGCGGCTCCGCCAGGAGCTGCCCGGGCGACAGCCAGTCGTACAACTCCTCGTAGGAGCGGACGGTGTACGGATCGATCCGCCGCCGCAGCATGTGCGGACGCAGCTGGGACGCGTCGCCGACACCCATGGACGCCATGATCTGCAGCGCGCTGGCCACCGTCGCGGACTGCAGGCGCTGCACGCGCGCCGACTTGTCGCCCACGTCCAGGGCGTGGGCGCGCCGCGGGTCCTGGGTGGTGACGCCGACCGGGCAGGTGTTGGTGTGGCAGCGCTGGGCCTGGATGCACCCGACCGCGAACATCATGGCGCGGGCGGCGTTGCCGTAGTCGGCGCCCTGGAGCATCCGCTTGACGAGGTCGGAGCCGGTGGCGATCTTGCCGCTGGCGCCGATCCGGACCCGGTCCCGCAGCCCGGCGCCGACCAGCGCGTTGTGCACGGTGATCAGACCCTCGGTGAGAGGGGTGCCGATGTGGTCGGCGAACTCCAGCGGCGCCGCGCCGGTGCCTCCTTCAGCGCCGTCGACGATGATGAAGTCCGGTGTGGTGCCCTCCTCGACCATCGCTTTGCAGACGGCGAGGAACTGGCCGCGCGAGCCGACGCAGAGCTTGAATCCGGCCGGTTTGCCACCGGACAGCTCGCGCATCCGGGCGACGAACCGGACCAGTTCGCGGGGGGTGCCGAACGCCCGGTGGTAGGGCGGCGACACGACGGTCCGCCCCTGCGGGACGTCCCGCACCCGGGCGATCTCCGCGTTGACCTTGGCACCGGGCAGCACGCCCCCGATGCCGGGCTTGGCCCCCTGGGAGAGCTTCAGCGACACGCACTTGACGTTGTCGTGACCGGCCTTGTCGGCGAACTCCCCGGGATCGAAGCCGCCGTCCTTGTCGCGGCAGCCGAAGTAGCCGGTGCCGATCTCCCAGACCAGGTCACCACCGTGCCGCAGGTGGTACTCCGACAGGCCGCCCTCGCCCGTGTCGTGCGCGAACCCGCCTGCCGCCGCTCCCTTGTTGAGGGCCATGACCGCCTGGGCCGACAGAGATCCGAAGCTCATGGCGGAGACGTTCAACAGCGCCATGTCGTACGGCTTGGTGCAGTCCGGGCCGCCGATGCGTACCCGCGGCGGCTCGTCGGGCACCGGGCGCGGGGCCATGGACGGGACGAGGAACTCGTGGCCGGTCGCGTAGACGTCCCGCTCGGTGCCGTACGGCTGCTCCGCGTCGGTGCCCTTGGCCCGCTCGTAGACGATGCTGCGGGTGTCACGGTCGAAGGGGCGCCCGTCGAAGTTCCGCTCGATGAAGTACTGCTGGAGCTCCGGACGGATCTTCTCCAGCAGGAAACGGGCGTGGCCGAGGACCGGGTAGTTGCGCAGGACCGAGTGGCGGCGCTGCGACAGGTCGTACAAGCCGAGCAGCCCCAGCGCGGCAAGAGGCACCGTGGCGACCCACCACCACGGACTGGCCGCCACCGCGGCGACGGCCGCGGCAACGGCGGCGAGCAGGGTCAGGGCCACCGCAAGGGATCTCATCACCCCTGCCGCATTACCGCGCAGGTCCTCCGCATGCTGCCCGCCGCGTCAAGTTCCGGTCATGCCCGACGACGTTCGGCCATACCCGGGCTCGGGCGGCCCGGCCCCGCCGTGACCGCCTCCCGGTGCCCTTCACGGACCGTGTCCGGGCCGACCGATTTTCGTGAGGGACGTGCTTCGATGCGGCCCGGCACGTGTCATTCCCGGTGCGGGGGTAACCGACTGGACATGGAGATGCCACGTTTGAAGGCTTTGGCCACGCTATGCACCATAGATCCCTCCCGGGCGGCATCCGGCCCGCGGTCGCCCGAGCGCGGCGACGGCCGCACGAAGGCCCTGCTCCGTCCGGGCCGGTGAGTTCCCCGATGCCGGTGAGCCCCTCGATACAGACAGGCTCGACCTGCGACGCCGGCGGCCCCGGGGAGGCCGGGACCGCAAGACCGAGAGGTGTTTCCGTGACGACCGTCGCTGAGCCGCTCCGCCGGGGCTCCGGCAAGGTGTGGGCGCTACCGGGGGTGTACCTGCCGCAGGCCGACACGCGGCTGCTCGGCCGTGCCCTGCGGGCGGAGGAAGCGCTCGCAGGGGCGGACGTACTCGAGATCGGAACCGGCAGCGGGGCGCTGGCGGTGCTGGCCGCTCGCATGGGCGCCCGGGTGGCTGCCACCGACGTCTCCTGGCGGGCGGTGCTGAGCGCCCGTGCCAACGCGGTGTTGCAGCGGCAGCGCGTTCGGGTCCGCCGCGGCGACCTGGCCGGCCCGGCCCGGGGGCGCACCTACGACATGGTCGTGACCAACCCGCCCTATGTGCCCTCGCCGCAGTCGAGGCCGCCGGCCGGCGCCGCCAGGGCCTGGGACGCGGGAAACGACGGGAGACACGTCGTGGACCGGGTCTGCTCGCACGCTCCGGCGCTGCTGCGCCCGGCCGGCGTCCTGCTGATGGTGCACTCCGGCCTGTGCGGGGTGGACCTCACCCTGGGACAACTGGAGAGTGCCGGTCTGGCCGCCGAGGTCGTGGCGCGCGAGTACGTGCCCTTCGGGCCGATACTCGGACGCCGCCTGCCCTGGCTGCGGGCGCAGGGCCTGATCGGGCCGGGCGAAGAGCACGAGGAACTGGTGGTGATCCGTGCCGCGCGAACCTGAGACGCACGACGCCGAGACGCACGACGCCGAGGCACGCGGGGCCGGGTCACGCGGGGCCGAGGCACGCGGGGCGGACTCACGCGAGGTCGTCGCGCACCCCGACCCTCGTGAAGTCGAGCCGCGCGAGCCCGAGTTGCGCGACGCCGTACGGGATCGCCGCCCCCGCCGGATCACCGTCGATCCCGAGGGGCCGATCCTGGTCGAGGGCCCGGTCGAGGTGGTCCGTGAAGACGGCACCGTGGCTGCCAGCGACCGGTTCGCGGTCGCGATCTGCACGTGCCGGCGTACCCGAACCGCCCCCTGGTGCGACACCAGCCACCGCCGTCACCGCCGTCCGTGCGTGACCGAACAATCCGGAAGGGACGAGCCACGTGGCGACCCGGAATAGCACCGAGCGCGACCGGACCGCACCCGCGGTGCCCAGCTCACGCGGACCGCTGTCGAGCGCCGTGGTGGTGGCCCTGACCGCGAACCACCGGCCCGGCCCGCACCACCTGCGCCACGCGGCCACGACCGACGCGCCCTACGGGGACGACCTGCAACTGGCCCTCTACCTGCTGTACGAACTGCACTACCGTGGCTTCGCCGGGGTCGACGAGTCCATGGAATGGGCGCCCGTCCTCGCGCCGCTCCGGGAGGCGCTGGAGGACCGCTTCCTGCGTGCACTGCGCGACGACGTACCCGGCCGCGCTCCGGAGGACGCGTTCGCCGACCTCCTCGTCGAGCCCGCCGACCGGAGCGGGAGCGTCGCGTACCACCTCGAACACGAAGGCGCCCTGGGGCAGGTGCGCGAGTACGCGGCCCTGCGCTCGCTGTACCACCTGAAGGAGGCCGACCCGCACGCCTGGGTCATCCCGCGACTGCGCGGGCGGGCGAAGGCCGCCATGGTCGCCATCGAGTACGACGAGTTCGGCGCGGGAAGGGCCGAGGAGGTGCACGCCCGGCTCTTCGCCGACCTGATGGACGACCTGGACCTGGACACCGCCTACGGCCGCTACGTGGACCACGCGCCCGCGGAGATGCTCGCCGTCGTCAACCTGATGACCCTGTTCGGCATGCACCGCAGGTCGCGGGGGGCTCTGGTGGGGCACTTCGGCTGCGTCGAGGTGACCTCGTCGCCCGGCTCGCGGCGACTGGCCGCCGCCATGCGCCGTACCGGGGCCGGCCCTGCGGCGGTGCGGTTCTACACCGAGCACGTCGAGGCCGACGCGGTCCACGAGCAGGTGGTACGGCACGAGGTGGTCGGCGGGTTGCTCGCCGACGAGCCGCACCTGGCCGGCGACGTCGCCTTCGGGGTGGACACCACCGTCCTCCTGGAGGTCCGCCTGGCCGCGCACCTCCTGGGTGCGTGGCGGTCGGGAGGATCGGCCCTGCGCCACCCGCTGTGACGGCAGGCGGCGGCCCTCGCCGACGTGGCGTCGCCGCCGTGCCTGCCGTCGCCCGCCGCCGGCCGGGTGTCTTCGGACCGCCGGCCCGGCCGGCGACGGGCGGGTCCACTTGGCCTCCCGGATCGCGGTCCGGCGAGGAACGTACGCAGCGGTGGATCGGGGGATGAACTCGGCTGCCCGCAGACGGACACATCCCGGAGGCTCACCGCGGTCAAGCTGAGCTGCGCGCGGGGCGGTCGAGCCGAGGAGTGACCGCGCGGGCGCTGTTCGTGGTCGGCCGACAACATGTGTCTTTCGCGGCCCAACAGGCGGTGTGCCGCGCTGATTCAGGTCGTCGGCGGCGGAAGCGTCGGCGGCATGTCGTCCTCTCCAGATGCGAAGCCGTGGAAGAGGACGAGACTGGCTGGAAGGGCGAGGTGCCGTGAAGGCGGACCACCCCGGGCCGCACCTCTGGTGCCATCCCGGGCGGGGGGCGGCCGGGCGGCGACTCGTGGACGTGACCACTTCGCGCGGCCACCCCGGCGTGCGGAGGAGCCTGCCTCGGACGCGATGCCGGACCTCGTCCGGAACCGCGCACTCGACGGTGAGAAGGCGAAGAGTGATGGGCGAACCGAAGAACCTCGGCATGGCCGCGGCCGTGGCCGGAGGGTACCTGCTCGGCCGCGGCAAGAAGGGCCAGATGGCGCTGACCGCCGCCGCGTTGCTGGCCGGCAGGGGCCTGCGGCCGGGCTCGCTCGTGGCGGACGGCGTCCGCAAGGTGCCCGGCGTACCGGCGTCCCTCAAGGGTGGTGGCGACGACGAGGGCGGTACGGCCCCGGAGGGCGGCCACGGCAGCGGTGCGCACGCGCACGGCCGCCTCAGCCGGGCCGCCCGCGGCGTGGCGAACCACGGCATCACGGCGCTCACCGGGGCGCTGCACGAGCGCACGCTCGGCCTGAACGACGAACCCGCGGACGACGGGGAATCGGCGGCACCGGAGGCGGCTGACAGCAGCGACGGCAACGGCGGCGATGCCGACGACGACACCGCCGTCGAGGACGAGGCGGGGGGTGAAGCCGAACCGCCCGCGCCGAAGCCGGCCGCCAAGAAGGCCGCCAAGAAGGCCGCCAAGAAGGCCGCCAAGCCGACCGCCAAGAAGGCCGCCAAGAAGGCCGTGCCGGAGAAGCGGGCGGCACCCAAGAAGCGGGCGGCTCCGAAGAAGCCGGCCGCGGCGAAGGCACCGAGCGGAAAACCCGGCGGCAAGAAGCCGTCACCCGCTCGGAAGACGACGGCGAAGAAGAGCCGACCCGGCAAGAAGGCAACCCCGCAGGCCCGGCGGGAGAGGTGACCGTTCATGGCGACCGACCAGAAGACCAACGAAACCGACCCGAGCCCGATCACCCTGCTCAGGCACGAAGTCAGCCACTATCTCAGCGCCCGCGCCAAGCACGCCGCCCGCAAGGCCGGAAGCAGGCTGACCGACGCGACCGACAAGCTGATGGATGTCGACGAGGACAGCGGCACCGTCCCGAAGGTCGGCAAGCGCGTCCTGCACGGTGAGTCGCCGGCCGCCGCGATCGCCGCCGAGAAGGGCGAGGACATCAAGAGCGGCGTCACCGGGAAGATCAAGGACGCCGTCTCCGGCGGCGGTTCGGGCGACGACTCGTCGGGCGACACCAAGGCCACGAACATCGTCGAGATGATCGACGTCGGGGTCCCGCTGCGCACCGCGTACGACCACTGGACCGAGTACGAGAACTTCAGCGGGTTCACCAAGGGGGTCCAGCAGGCTGAGCGCGGCGAAGAGGCGACCAGCGAGTGGACGGTCAAGATCGGCCCGTCCACCCGGAGTTGGAAGGCAACCGTCCAGGAGCAGCTTCCCGACGACCGTATCGTCTGGAAGTCCGAGGGGTCTCTGGGCACCACGCAGGGTGCCGTCAGCTTCCACGAGATCACCCCGACGCTCACCCGGATCATCCTCGTTCTCGTCTACTACCCGACCGGCATCGTGGAGAAGACCGGCAACCTCTGGCGTGCTCAGGGCCGCCGGGCGCGGCTGGACTTCAAGAACTTCCAGCGGTACGTGACCTTCGCCGAGGAGGAGGCCGAGGGCTGGCGCGGCGAGATCCGCGAGGGCGAGGTCGTACAGACCCACGAGGAGGCCATGGAACAGGAGGAGGCGGAAGCGGACGACGAGGACGACAGCGAAGAGGACGCCGAGGACGACGAGGAAGAAGAAGGCGTCGACGAGGACGACGAGGCCGAGGAAGAGGCCGGCTGACCATGGACGGTGACCGGAAGACGGACGAGACCTCGCACGAGGTGGAGGTGGTGCCGGACGAGGCGGGGGCGCCGCAGGAGGCCGCCCGCAGCACGAGTGACGATCCGGACGTCCTGCTCGACGTCAAGGACCTCCACGTCGACGAGATCGATCTCGACGTCCAGGATCTGCGGGCACGCGTGGCGCTCCATGCGGAAGTGCTCGACCTTCTCAAACTCGAGGTCGGAGTGGACGTCGTGCTCGGCCGGGTCGCACTCGACATCACCGGTGTCCAGGCGCAGGCGCTGCTCAAGGTCCGCCTCGACAACGTGGCGGCGATCCTCGCCAACGTGCTGCGCACCATCGACCGCAATCCGCAGATCCTCGAACAGATCACCCGGCCGGTGGGCGAGGCGGCTCGGTCCGTCGGTGAGGGCGCCGGCCGCGCCGTCGGCGAACTGGGTTCCGGGGCGGGCGAAGCCGTCCAGGATGTCGGCGCCGGGGCGGGCGAGGCCGTCCAGGAGGTCGGCTCGGGCGCGGGTGAGGCTGTCCAGGACGTCGGCTCGGGCGCCGGCAAGGCCGTCGAGGACGTCGGCTCGGGTGCCGGCAAGGCCACGGAGGCGGCCGGGTCGGCGGTGGGCGACACCGCGGGGGAGGTCGCGGACACGGCGTCCGACGCCGCGGGCGAAGCCGTCGAGGACATCAGCGCGACGGCGAGCACGACCGCGGAAGGCGCGGCGGACACGGTGGATACGGCGAAGGACCTCGCGGACGGGGCCACGGAGCACGCCGCGGACAAGGCCGGCGAGACGGCGGAGGGCGCCGCGGAGGACACGGAGAGCGCGGAGAAGGAGAGCACGGCGCCGGACGCCGAGCGGCCGCAAGAGCGCGCACCCGAGTACGCCGGTCCTTCCCGGCACCGCCCCCGTCGCCACGGCCACCGCCGTCCCGCTCCCTCGCGCCGCGCGGCCGCCTCCCGCCGCCACCGGCCGCGCTGACCCCGCGGTCACCTACACCCCGTACTACCCGTAGACCGCCGGGCGCCCGCTACGCGGGCCGCGCGATCGCCTCACCCGTAGGCGGGGTCCGGGGCGCCGCCGGGGGCTGGGACCTCGGGGGCGCCGGCGGCCTCGGGGGTGGACGCCGGCTCCGCGTCCACCAGGGTGCGTTCGTCGAACGGCAACTCGCCCGCCAGCACCCGCGCGACCCGCTCCTTGTCGACCTCGTGCACCCAGGTCCCGACGAGCAGGGTGGCCACCGCGTTGCCGGCGAAGTTGGTCAAGGCGCGCGCCTCGCTCATGAAGCGGTCGATGCCGACGATCAGGCCGACGCCGTCGACCAGCGCGGGCTGGTGCGACTGGAGGCCGCTGGCCAGGACGGCGATCCCGGAACCCGACACGCCCGCGGCGCCCTTGGAGGCCAGCATCATGAACAGCAGCAGGCCGATCTGCTGGCCCAGGCCCATCGGCCGGTCGAGCGCGTCCGCGATGAACAGCGAGGCCATGGTCAGGTAGATCATGGTGCCGTCGAGGTTGAAGGAGTACCCGGCCGGCACCGTCACACCGACGACAGGGCGGCTGACGCCCAGGTGCTCCATCTTCGCGATGAGCCGGGGCAGCGCGGACTCCGACGACGAGGTGGACAGGATCAGCAGGAACTCCCGGCCCAGGTACTTCAGCAGCCGGAACAGGTTGACGCCGGTGGCCAGCCGCAGCACCGTGCCGAGCACCACGACGACGAACAGCACGCAGGTCGTGTAGAAGCCGATCATGATGGTGGCCAGGGCCTTGAGCGCGTCCGTGCCCGTCTCGCCGATGACCGCGGCCATCGCCCCGAACGCCCCGATCGGCGCCGCCCACAGGATCATGGACAGCACCCGGAACACCAGCTTCTGGAGGTGCCCGATGCCCCGCAGCACCGGCTCTCCGGAGCGCCCCATCGCCTGGAGGCCGAAGCCGACCAGCAGGGCGACCAGCAGCGTCTGGAGCACCTGGCCCTGGGTGAGGGCCGACAGCAGGCTGGTGGGGATGATGCCCAGCAGGAAGTCGACCGGGCCGACATGGGCGTCGGCCGCCGCGGTATGGCCGATGTGCCGGGTCGCCTCGGTCAGGTGGAGTCCGGCGCCCGGGTGCAGGATGTTGCCGACGACCAGGCCGATGGCCAGCGCGACCGCCGACATGACCACGAAGTAGCCGAGCGCGAGGCCGCCTACCCGGCCGACCTTCGCCGCCTGCCGGACCGAGCCGACGCCGAGCGCGATCGTGCAGAAGATCACCGGCGAGATCATCATCTCGATCAGGGAGACGAACCCGGTTCCCAGCGGCTTGAGTTCCCTGGCGAAGTGCGGCCACAGGAAGCCCGTGGCGATGCCGAGCAGCACCGCGACGATCACGGCGAGGTACAGGTACTGTGTGCGGTCCCGTTGGGGGGCGGGCGGTGCCCCCGCCGGCGATACGGGCATGGCTGGTCTCCTTGACGACGTCGGTGGCGTCCGGGACGTGCGCCCCAGGGTCGTGGGGCCGCGGTTTCGCGGGCTCGCGGGCTCGCGGGCGGGCGGGCGTCCGGGACACGGCAGTGCGTGCGGCTCACGTCCTGGCGGTCCCCGCGACTATCGCGGGCCACGTGACGTGCGTCACGGTTGTGTTCGTTGAGTTCACGCAGAGTCGAGAGGCGGGCCGATGCCATGGCGGCGCCACGCATGCCCTACCCCCGCAGCCTGGCCGGGCAGTTGTTCGCGATGCAGGCCGTCCTGGTCGCCCTGGCGGTGACCGCCTGCGCGATCTTCGGCTACGTCAGCGACGGGCGCCAGGCCGAGCAGTCCGCCCGCCGCCAGGCCACCGCGGTGGCCCGGGCGGTCGCCGACACCCCCGCGGTGGAGCAGGCCGCGCGCGGCGGCGACCCCACGGCGGAACTCCAGCCGTACGCACGGTCCGTGCAGCGCGACACCGGGGTGGACTTCGTGACGATCATGGACACCCACGGCATCCGCTGGACCCACCCCGACCCCGCCGAGATCGGCCATCGCTACCTGGGCCACATCGCACCGGCGCTGCGCGGCCACACCTTCGCCGAGACCTACACCGGCACCCTCGGGCCGTCGGTACGCGTGATCACCCCCATCCGATCCGGCACTCGGATCACCGGGCTGGTCAGCGCCGGCATCACCGTCGAGGCGATCAGCGCGCGCTCCCGCAAGCAACTGGCCGCGCTGATCGGCGTCGCGGCCGGCGCGCTGGCCCTCGGCGGGATCGGCAGCTACCTGGTCAACGCCCGGCTGCGCCGCCACACCCACGGCATGAACGCCCGCGACCTGCACCGCATGCACGACTACCACCAGGCCGCGCTGCACGCCGTACGGGAGGGACTGCTGCTGCTCGACGGCGAGCAGCGCATCGCGCTCATCAACGACGGCGGGCGCGAACTGCTGGGCCTGGACGAGGAGGCCGTGGGCCGGCAGGTCGCCGAACTCGGCCTGCCCGACGCCCTGACCGCGGCGCTGCTGGCCCCCGAGGCGCGCGTCGACGAACTCCACCTGACCGCCGAGCGGGTCGTCGTCGTCAACACCGCGCCGGTCTCCGGCGGCGAGCAGCGCGGCACCATGGTGACCTTGCGCGACCACACCGAACTCCAGGTGGTGATGGGCGAACTGGACTCCGAACGGGGCTTCAGCCGGGCCCTGCGCGCCCAGGCGCACGAGGCGGCCAACCGGCTGCACACGGTCGTCTCGCTGGTCGAACTGGGCCGCGGCAGCGAGGCGGTGGACTTCGCGACGTCCGAACTGCGGGCGGCGCAGGCCCTCACCGACCAGGTGGTCGCGGCGGTCGACGAACCCGTGCTTGCCGCGCTCCTGCTGGGCAAGGCGGCGCAGGCCAACGAGCAGGGGGTCGAGCTGGTGATCACGGACGACAGCCGGCTGGAGGACGGGCTGCTGCCCGCCGGCCTGGCACCGCGCGACCTGGTCACCATCCTGGGCAACCTGATCGACAACGCCGTCGACGCGACACAGGGCCTGCCGGCCGCACGGATCGAGGTCACGGTCACCGCCGCCCGCGAGGCCCCCGGCGGGCTGCTGCTGCGGGTGGCCGACACCGGTCCCGGCGTACCCTCCGGCGACACCGACGCGGTCTTCGAACGGGGCTGGTCGACGAAGCCCGCGCCGGCCGGCGGCCGCGGGCTCGGCCTGGCCCTGGCCCGGCAGGCCGTGACGCGCAACGGCGGCACGCTCACGCTGACCGCCGGGCCCGAGGGCGGCGCCGTCTTCACCGCGCGGCTGCCCCCGCGCTCGGAGCCCGGACCCGGAGCGGTGTCCGAGCCGATCCCCGTACCCGTAGCCGTATCTGTCCCCGCCCCCGTCCCCCTCCCCGGACCGGTGTCCGTACCCACCCGAGAAGGCGCCGGCCGGCCGGCAGGAGGAGGAGAGGCATGAGCGAGCAGGCCATCCGCGTGCTCGTGGTCGAGGACGACCCGGTCGCCGCCGACGCGCACGCGCTCTACGTCGACCGCGTGCCCGGATTCACCGCCGTCGGCAAGGCCCACAACGCGGCGCAGGCCCGCCGCCTGCTGCTGCGCGCCCCGGTCGACCTGATCCTGCTCGATCTCTACCTGCCCGACGGCCACGGCCTGGAGCTCGCCCGCTCGCTGCGCGCCGCCGGTCACCGGATGGACGTCATCGCGGTGACCTCCGCCCGCGACCTGGCGGTGGTCCGCGAGGGCGTCTCGCTCGGCGTCGTGCAGTACATCCTCAAGCCCTTCGCGTTCGCCACGCTCCGCGACCGGCTGCTCGGCTACGCCCGGTTCCGGGCCGCGGCAGGAGAGGCGGGCAGCCAGGACGAGGTCGACCGGGCCCTGGCCACGCTGCGCCCGTCGAGGCCCGCGGCCCTGCCCAAGGGGCTCAGCGCCCCCACGCTGGAGACGGTCGTCCGCACGCTCAGGGTCGCCCCGGCCGGGCTGACGGCGGCCGCGACCGCCGCGTCGGCCGGCATCTCCCGCATCACGGCCCGCCGTTACCTGGAACACCTGGTCGAGCAGGGCCGCGTCGAGCGCAGCCCGCAGTACGGGCAGGTCGGCCGCCCGGAGCTGCACTACCGCTGGCTGACCGCCGATTAGGCCGAGCCCGGAGGGAGCCCGTCGGCGGCGATCGCCGCCCAGACCTGTCGGGCGAGGCCGTCGACGGGGAGGGCGCCGTCGACGACCAGGTCGCAGTCGTCGCGGACCGGCTCGACGTGCCGTGCGTGGGCGCCGCGCCGGTGGAGCCGGTAGTTGCGGAGGAGCACGTCGAGCGGGAAGCCGTCCCGCAGGCACTTGCGCTCGATCTTCCGGACCAGGCGGAGGTCGGCGGGCAGGTCGACGAAGACGTCGAAGCGCACGTCCGCCGCCCGAGACTCGAGGTGCCGGGCGAAGAGGCCCTCGACGATGACGACGGCCGAGGCGGCCAGCGCGGTGTCGGCGTCGGCGGCGAGGCGTACGAGGTCCAGCGACCGCGGGTCGCCCACGTCCAGCCGCGGAGCCCCGGCCTCGTCCGGCGCCCACACCCCGCGCTCGGGACTGCGGAAGTAGTAGTCGTCACCGTGCAGCACCCGTACGGGGAACCGGGGCGCGGCAGCCGCCAGCGCGGCGGCCGGCGTGGTCTTTCCCGCCCCGGCTCCTCCGGTCAACGTCACCAGCATCTGTCCACCCCTCGAACCGCCCGCCCGCGAAAGCGGGTTCCGCCCGTCCCCCGATACGGGGCTGCCTGCTCAGACGCCGAGCCGCAGCGGCCGTGCCGGAGGGCCGGTGGCGACCAGCGCGGTCAAAGGAGTCGCGAGGTCGCGGGGGGAGAAGAGATCGCTGCCCGCGTACGAAGCGATCTCGCGCAGGTGCCACCACTTCAGTCCGCGGATGGCCTCCGCGGCGAGCTGCTCGTCGGACAGGGACCCGCGGGGAGTGAACGTGGTGGTGCGCACGAGGAAGTAGTCGTTGCTGACCCCCTCGTAGCCCGCGGCGTACCCGGGGCCCACGGCTTCCTGGTGCCAGACGTGCGGCGGATCGGCCCCGAGAACCAGCCCCACCTCCTCCCGCACCTCACGGCGGAGCGCGGCAAGGGGCGTCTCGCCCTGCTCGATCCCGCCGCCGGCGGCCGCCCACACCACCCTCCCCGCGGGCCGCGAAAGGACGTGACGGCACAGCAGGATGCGGTCCTGCTCGTCGAGGATGAGCGCACGGACGGCAGGACGCAGCTTCACGGACGGCATCCCGGCACACTAACCGCCCACCGCACCAACGGATCGGCTGTCAGGGGTGCCCGTCGGCGGGGAGCAGCAGGCTCCGCAGGAGAGCCGCGACCTTCCCGGGCCGGCTGACGAACGGCGAGTGGCTCGTGTGCCAGGTCAGCGCGCGGGAACAGCGCCTGCTCATCCTCCGCTGAAGGTCGGGGTCAACGGCGCGATCCCGAGCGCAGGTCACGTAGGTGGAAGGCGTGCTCCGCCAGGATTGGCGCGGGGGCACGCCCCGACCGCATCCCGGTTTCTGGGGCCGCAGCAGTGACGCGGCCCAGGCCGCCCGCTCGATCGGGGCGTCCGCGTAGAACGCTTCCACGGCCGCCGTGGCGTCCACACGGGTCCGGCCGTCGTCGTCGCGCACGATGGCGGACGCGAGGAGCGCGCTCAGGGGAGGCTCGGCCATGACGTCCACGACGGTCTGCACCGCCGCGGTGTCGGCTGCGAGCGAGCCGCGATGCAGTTCCGGGACGGCCACCTGGACTCCGGCGGCAGCCAGCTCCGCGACCACCAGGTCGAAGTGCCGCGGGTCGTGGTACAGCCCGTGCACCAGCACCACACCGTTCACGATGAGCTCCCGATCCGGCAGCGCGTCCACTTCTCCCGTGGCCGTGATCGCCTGCGCGCCGCCGGCCAAGCCGGCAGCACACGGGTGCACGTGAGCGCCTCGGAGCGGACGACCTCGCCGCCTCACAGGAGGGAACGGAGTGCCCCGTTCAGAGGGAACGCGGTTCCTGATCGCTCTCCCGTCGGGCGCCCTCGAGTCGTTGCACGATCTGCCACAGGGGGGTGCTGCTCCTGGTGACCAGGACGAGGGTCTCCCCGGTGTCGCCCCAGGTGCGGTGGACCAGGTCGAGGGCCTGGTCGACGGCCGCGGCCACGTCGCCGCGGGCGCCGGAGCGCAGCCAGCTGCGCAGGCCGTAGTTGTGCGCGGCGACCACGCTCGCGGCGACGGTGTACGCCCGCGCGCCCCCGTCGGGCAGGGCGGAGAACCGGCGTTCGAGGTAGGCGGCCAGCGCGCGTTCGTACCGCCAGACCACGGCCGTCTCGTGGGTCTTGAGCGCGGGCACCTTGCGGGTGAGGGCGTACCGCTTGACCGAGAAGTCGGGGTTCTGCGCGTACATGCGCATGACCAGGCGGGCCGCACCGCAGGCGCGGCCGACCGGGTCGGGGTCGTGGGCGCCCTCGTCGAGGTAGCCGACCATGTCGGCCAACGCGCCCTCGTGGTCGGGGAAGACGACTTCCTCCTTGGTGGGGAAGTACCGGAAGAAGGACCGCCGGCCCACGCCGGCCCGCCGCACGATGTCGTCGACGGTCGTGCCGTCGTAGCCGTGTTCGGCGAAGAGCTCGAACGCGGCGGCCACGAGCAGATCCCTGATCGGGGTCTTCTCCTGGCCCTCCGCGCCACCGGCTCCGCCGGGGACGTCGGGAAACGGCTCATCGTGGCGATCGCTCATGGCACGAACGTACAGGCTCCCTTCCCCTGTGGCACTCAGTGTGTAAAATATCGGCACTGAGTGCCATTCTGGGGAGTGCTATGTCAGACCTGTATCGCCTGTCCGAGGAGCATGAGATGCTCCGCGATGCCGTCCGGTCGCTGGCCGAGGCGAAGATCGCGCCGTTCGCCGCGGAGGTCGATGAGCAGGGCCGTTTCCCGCAGGAGGCGCGGGACGCGCTGGAGGCGAACGACCTGCACGCGATCCATGTCCCTGAGGCGTACGACGGTTCGGGGGCGGACGCGTTGTCGACGGTGATCGTGATCGAGGAGGTGGCGCGGGTGTGCGCGTCGTCCTCGCTGATCCCGGCGGTCAACAAGCTGGGGTCGATGCCGGTGCAGCTGTCGGGGTCCGAGGAGTTGAAGGCGAGGTACCTGGGAGCGCTGGCCCGTAAGGAGGGCATGTTCTCCTACGCGCTGTCGGAGCCGGAGGCGGGTTCGGACGCGGCGGGGATGAAGACCCGCGCGGTACGCGACGGCGACGG
>NZ_JBFBIV010000075.1:0-42311 GCF_040702025.1 Streptomyces sp. NPDC088194
CCGATCCCAAGCCCTACATCTGGACCAAGACCGCAGAGGACATCCTCGAACGCCTCGCCGGATATCTGAAGCGAATTCCCGACTCAGAACACTAGGAGCCCGGGTAGAGCCGCGGGTCAGGGCCCCGCGGCTGCCCCGCCGTACCCCCGCCGTACCCCCGCCACCTCCGCGGCGGGAAAACCGGTCGATCCGGCGGCCGCGGGGCCCTACCCTGCGGGGCGTGACGGAGACCGTGGAAGAGAAGATCGTCGTACGCCCGGCCGAGGCCGCCGACGCTGCCGCCATCGCGCGGGCGCACATCATCTCGCGCGAGGTCGCGATGCCGTGGCTGCCGCCGCGCAAGCGCACCGACGCGGAGGTGGAGCGCTGGGTGCGCGAAGTGGTGCTCGTCGAGGCGGACGTGTGGGTCGCGGTGGACGCCGGCGGCGCGGTGCTGGGCTACGCGGCGGTGGAGGGGGAGTGGCTGGAGCACCTGTACCTGCTGCCGGAGGTGCGGCGGCGCGGCATCGGCTCGCTGCTGCTGGCCCGGGCGAAGGAGCACCGGCCGGACCGGCTGGACCTGCACGTCTTCCAGCGCAACACCGACGCGCGGGCGTTCTACGCGCGCCACGGCTTCACGGTGGTGGATCTGAACGACGGTTCGCGGAACATGGAGCGTGAACCGGATATGACGCTGCGCTGGACCCCGGTGACCAACAGCACATCTACCGACGGGTAACCCTCGGGTGCCCGCGGTCGTAGGGTGAGCGCCACACCCTCGACCCGACACCACCGGGAGATCGCATGCGCTCGGCGAAGGACTTCTTCCGCCCGCTGGCCGTGGGGGCGCCGGCCCCCGTCAGGGACGTGCCGTTCCGCCCCTCGCGAATGATCCACTTCTTCGACCCGGGCAACGAGAAGATGGCGGCCAAGGTGCCGTCGATCGCGCCGAAGGTCGACGTGCTGCTCGGCAACCTGGAGGACGCGGTCCCGGCCGACCGCAAGGAGGCGGCCCGGGCCGGTCTGGTGAAGGTCGCCCGGGCCACCGACTTCGGCGACACCCAGCTGTGGACCCGGATCAACAGCCTCGACTCGCCCTGGGCGCTGGACGACCTGCTCACCCTCGGCGCCGAGATCGGCGACCGGCTCGACGTCGTGATGGTGCCGAAGGTCGAGGGCGCCCACGACATCCACTACGTCGACCGGCTGCTCGCCCAGTTGGAGGCGAAGGCCGGGCTGACCCGGCCGATCCTGGTGCACGCGATCCTGGAGACCGCGGCCGGCGTGGGCAACGTCGAGGAGATCGCCGCCGCCAGCCCCCGGATGCAGGGGATGTCGCTCGGCCCGGCCGACCTGGCCGCCAGCCGCCGGATGAAGACCACCCGGGTCGGCGGCGGCCACCCCGGCTACCTGGTGCGCGAGGACCCCGCCGCGGGCGCCCCGGTCGACGCCCCCCGGCCCACCTACCAGCAGGACCTGTGGCACTACACGATCGCCCGGATGGTCGACGCGTGCGCCGCGAACGGCATCCTGCCGTACTACGGGCCGTTCGGGGACATCAAGGACGTCACCGGGTGCGAGGACCAGTTCCGCAACGCCTTCCTGCTCGGCTGCGTCGGCGCCTGGTCCCTGCACCCGGTGCAGATCGACATCGCCAAGCGGGTCTTCTCGCCCGCCCCCGAGGACGTCGCCTGGGCCCGCCGGGTGATCGAGGCGATGGGCGACGGCACCGGCGCGGTGATGATCGACGGCAAGATGCAGGACGACGCCACCTACAAGCAGTGCCGGGTGGTCGCCGAACTCGCGGACGCGCTCGCCGCCCGCGACCCCGAACTCGCCCGCGCCTACGCCGATGCCACCGCCGAGGAGGCCGCCCGATGAGCACCCCCGCCGACCTCGCCGCGAGCGCCGCCGCCGCGAGCGCTCCCGCCCCGCGCCCGCGCCGCTCGGTGCTCTACATGCCCGGCGCCAACGAGCGCGCCCTGGAGAAGGCCAGGACCCTCCCCACCGACGCGCTCATCCTGGACCTGGAGGACTCCGTCGCCCCCGACGCGAAGGCCGAGGCCCGTGAGCGGGTGGCGGCCGCCGCGGCGAGCGGCGCGTACGGCCACCGCGAGGTCACCATCCGGGTCAACGCCCCCGGTACCCCCTGGCACGCCGACGACCTCAAGGCCGCCGCCGCGGCCGGGCCGGACGCCGTCGTCGTGCCCAAGGTGGACTCCGCGCGGACCGTACGGGAGGTCGAGGCGGCACTGGAGGCGGCCGGCGCTCCGGAGCGGACCGCCGTCTGGGCGATGCTGGAGACGCCGGCGGCGCTCTTCGACGCGCGGGCCATCGCCGAGGCGTCACCGCGGCTGACCGTCCTGGTGATGGGCACCAACGACCTCGCCAAGGAACTGCACGCCGAGCACGTCCCCGGCCGGGCCCCGCTGCTCGCCGGGCTGTCGCTCGCCCTGCTCGCCGCCCGCGCCGCGGGCAAGGTCATCTTGGACGGTGTCTACAACGACGTCCACGATCTGAGCGGCTTCGAGGCGGAGACCCTCCAAGCCCGGCAGTTCGGCTTCGACGGCAAGACCCTGATCCACCCGAAGCAGCTCGAACCCTGCAACCGGGTCTTCGCGCCCACCCAGGCGGAGATCGAGCGCTCCGGACGGATCATCGCCGCCTTCGAAGAGGCCACGTCACAGGGGCGCGGCGTGGTCACCGTGGACGGCCGGATGATCGAGAACCTGCACGTCGAGGAGGCCCGGCGGGTACTCGCGCTGGCCGAGGCCGTCGCCGGACGCTGACGGCGATCACCGCCTTGGCGGCATGAACCCGCCAAACGGGGCGGGCTCCGGCCCGGGCCTCCGGACCCCGCCCCACCTCGCCGTCTGTCGAGACCCACCAGGCAGAGCCGGTGGACACTGTACGAAGTAGATGGCCCGTTCCGACCCCGCACGCTCGTACTGTCGGTACATGACCACATCGCAAGAGCTGCCCGTCCCGGCGAACGACGCCCGGGGGCGCGTCGTGGAGCTTCGTGCGATCCGCGAGGAGGTGCGTCGGGGGCCCAGCGAGAAGGCCACGGAGGCGCAGCGGGCGAAGGGGAAGCTGACCGCGCGCGAGCGGATCGAACTTCTGCTGGACGAGGGCTCGTTCCGTGAGGTGGAGCCGCTGCGCCGGCACCGGGCCACGGGCTTCGGGCTGGAGGCGAAGCGGCCGTACACCGACGGTGTGATCACCGGGTGGGGCACCGTGCACGACCGGACCGTGTTCGTGTACGCGCACGACTTCCGGATCTTCGGCGGCGCGCTGGGCGAGGCGCACGCGCAGAAGATCCACAAGATCATGGACATGGCGATCTCGGCCGGCGCGCCGCTGGTGTCGCTGAACGACGGCGCGGGCGCCCGTATCCAGGAGGGCGTCTCGGCGCTCGCCGGGTACGGCGGGATCTTCCAGCGCAACACCCGCGCCTCCGGCGTCATCCCGCAGATCTCGGTGATGCTCGGCCCGTGCGCGGGCGGCGCGGCCTACTCCCCGGCGCTCACGGACTTCGTGTTCATGGTGCGGGAGACCTCGCAGATGTTCATCACCGGCCCCGACGTGGTGCAGGCGGTGACCGGCGAGGAGATCAGCCAGAACGGCCTGGGCGGCGCCGACGTGCACTCGGCGGTCTCCGGCGTGTCGCACTTCGCCTACGACGACGAGCAGACCTGCCTGGAGGAGGTCCGCTACCTGCTCTCGCTGCTGCCGCAGAACAACCGGGAGAACCCGCCGGCGGCGGAGAACGAGGACCCGGTGGACCGCCGCAGCGACGTGCTGCTCGACCTGGTGCCGGCCGACGGCAACCGGTCGTACGACATGCACAAGGTGATCGAGGAGATCGTCGACGACGGCGAGTACCTGGAGATCCACGAGCGCTGGGCCACCAACATCATCGTGGCGCTCACCCGGATCGACGGCCAGGTGGTCGGCATCGTCGCCAACCAGCCCGCCTCGCTCGCCGGTGTGCTCGACATCGAGGCGTCCGAGAAGGCGGCCCGCTTCGTACAGATGTGCGACGCGTTCAACATCCCGATCATCACTCTTCTGGACGTACCCGGCTTCCTGCCCGGCGTCGCCCAGGAGCACGGTGGAATCATCCGGCACGGCGCCAAGCTGCTCTACGCCTACTGCAACGCCACCGTCCCCCGGATCTCGCTGATCCTCCGGAAGGCGTACGGCGGTGCCTACATCGTGATGGACTCGCAGTCGATCGGCGCGGACCTGACGTTCGCGTGGCCGACGAACGAGATCGCGGTGATGGGCGCGGAGGGCGCGGCGAACGTGATCTTCCGTCGGCAGATCGCCGACGCCGACGATCCGGAGGCGATGCGGACCCGGATGGTCAAGGAGTACAAGGCCGAGCTGATGCACCCGTACTACGCCGCCGAGCGCGGCCTGGTGCACGACGTGATCGACCCGGCCGAGACGCGTGAGGTGCTGGCCGGCTCGCTGGCCATGCTCCGCACGAAGCACGCCGACCTGCCGTCCCGCAAGCACGGCAACCCGCCGCAGTGATCCCTCGACCGCAGCCGGTGAGCGCCACGTTCCTGAACGCGGCGCACACTCCGGCCGACCCCGATCATCCGAACGACCCGGACCACCCCGGCAACCTGCCCGGCGGTTCACCCTTGGAGACCATCGTGAGCACTCCCACGGATTCGCTGGTGCGCGTCGAGAAGGGTCACGCGGACCCCGAGGAGCTCGCCGCGCTCACCGCGCTGCTGCTGGCGCGTGCTGCCGCCGGCGGTGCGGGCGAGGCCGCGCACACCGCGCCGGTGCGTTCCACGGCCGGCTGGCGCCGTCTCGAGCGCACCCCGGGCTTCCGCGCCCCCCACTCCTGGCAGGGCTGAGGGCGCCTGACCCCCCGGCTGCCCCGTCCTGCGTGACACGGGACCTCGCGGTCCGCGGTGGCTGGTCGCGCGGTTCCCCGCGGCCCTGAAACAAGTGCGGCTCCCTCCATGCTCAGCATGGAGGGAGCCGCATTACTGCGTCGGGTCAGGCCAGCTTCGCCAGAGCCGCGTCGATACGGGTCAGGGTGCGGTCGCGGCCCAGGACCTGGAGGGACTCGAAGAGGGGGAGGCCGACCGTGCGCCCGGTGACCGCGACGCGGACCGGTGCCTGGGCCTTCCCGAGCTTGAGACCGTGCTCCTCGCCGGCCGCGAGCACCGCGCCCTTGAGCGACTCGGGCGCGGACCAGTCCGCCTCCGCCAGCTTCTCCCGGGCCGTGCGCAGCAGCGCGTCGGAACCCTCCTTCATCGCCTTCGCCCACGACGCCTCGTCGTCGACCGGCTCGTCGAGGAAGAGGAAGTCGACGTTCGCGGTGATGTCGGAGAGCACCGTCACCCGGGTCTGGGCGTACGGCGCGATCGCCTGCCACGCGGCCTCGTCGAAGGACTCCGGCGCCCAGGGCGCGAAGGGGGCGCGCAGCCACGGCGCGCACGCCTCGGTGAACTCCTTCACGCCGAGCCGCCGGATGTGGTCGGCGTTGATCGCCTCGGCCTTCTTCAGGTCGAAGCGGGCCGGGTTGGCGTTGACGTCGGCGATGTCGAACTTCGCCACCATCTCCGCGATCGAGAAGACGTCCTGGTCGGCGGAGTACGACCAGCCCAGCAGCGAGAGGTAGTTGAGCAGCCCCTCGGGCAGGAAGCCGCGCTCCCGGTACAGGTTGAGCGACGCCTGCGGGTCCCGCTTGGAGAGCTTCTTGTTGCCCTCGCCCATCACGTACGGCAGGTGGCCGAAGGCCGGGACGGCCTTGGCGACGCCCAGCTCGATCAGCGCGTCGTACAGCGCGATCTGCCGCGGGGTGGAGGAGAGCAGGTCCTCGCCGCGCAGCACGTGGGTGATCTCCATCAGCGCGTCGTCCACCGGGTTGACCAGGGTGTACAGCGGCGCGCCGTTGGCCCGCACGATGCCGTAGTCCGGCACGTTGTCCGGCGTGAAGGTCAGCTCGCCGCGGACCAGGTCGGTGAAGACGATCGGGCGGTCCGGCATCCGGAAGCGGACGATCGAGGCGCGGCCCTCGTCCTGGTACGCGCCGATCTGCTCGGCGCTGAGGTCCCGGCAGTGGCCGTCGTACCCGGAGGGGCGGCCGGCCGCGCGGGCGGCCTCACGGCGGGCCTCCAGCTCCTCGGTGGTGCAGTAGCAGTCGTACGCGTGCCCGGCCTGCTTCAGCCGCAGCGCGACATCGGCGTACAGGTCCATCCGCTGGGACTGCCGGTAGGGCGCGAACGGGCCGCCGACCTCGGGGCCCTCGTCCCAGTCCAGGCCGAGCCAGCGCATCGAGTCCAGCAGCGCCTGGTACGACTCCTCGGAGTCGCGGGCCGCGTCGGTGTCCTCGATGCGGAAGACCAGGGTGCCCTGCTCGTGCCGGGCGAAGGCCCAGTTGAACAGCGCGGTGCGGACCAGCCCGACGTGCGGGTTGCCGGTCGGGGAGGGGCAGAACCGGACGCGGACGCCGGTGCCGCCGGAGGTGGGGGAGGAGGGTGCAGGAGCGGATGCGCTAGCCACGCGAGATCACCTTGTTGGTGAGAGTGCCGATGCCTTCGATGGTGACGGCGACCTCGTCGCCGGGGAGCAGCGGGCCCACGCCCGCGGGGGTGCCGGTGAGCAGGACGTCACCGGGCAGCAGCGTCATCGCCTCGGTGATGTTGACGATCAGGTCCTCGACCGAGTTCAGCATCTGCCGGGTGCGGCCGGCCTGGCGCAGTTCGCCGTTGACCGTCGCGGTGATCGCGAGGTCGCCGGCGGCGTCGAGGTCGAGGCCGGTCTCGATCCACGGGCCGAGCGGGCAGGAGGAGTCGAAGCCCTTCGCCCGCGCCCACTGCTTCTCGGTGCGCTGGGTGTCGCGGGCCGTCACGTCGTTGGCGCAGGTGAAGCCGAGGATCACGTCCTTGACCCGGTCCCGCGGCACATCCCGGCACAGCCGGCTGATCACGACGGCCAACTCCGCTTCGTGGTGCACCTCGTGGGAGAACGAGGGGTACACGATCGGGTCGCCGGGGCCGATCACCGAGGTCGACGGCTTGAAGAACGCCCAGGGCGCGTCCGGCACCTCGTGGCCCAGTTCCGCGGCGTGGGCCGCGTAGTTGCGGCCGATGGCGACCACCTTGTTGGGCAGGACGGGCGACAGCAGCCGCACCTTGTCCAGCGGGACCTTCGTGCCGGACAGCTCGAAGTCCGCGAAGGGCACGCCCTTCATGATGTCGACGACAAGACCCTCGGGGCCGCCGGTGGGGTCGCCCTCGACCGCTCCGAACGCCACGTTGCCGTCGATGGAGAACCTGACGATGCGCATGCGCCCAGCCTAGCGGCCGGCCCGGCCTCCGCTGACTCGGTGATCGCCGCAGGTCAGCGTCGGACTCAGGGGGCGACGGGCGTCTGCGGCAGTTCGTTGAGTACCGTACGACGCGGGTTCGCGGTGCGCTGCGGCAGCGTGTTCACCGCGGGTTCGGCGGATTCGCCGGCGGTCGGGTCCGCCACGGCCGGCGTGCCGGTCAGTTCGGACGCGTCCTTGAGGTGCGCGAGAGTGGTGCGCCGCGGGTTGGCGATCATCTGACGGAACATCAAGGTGGTCTTCATCTGCCGTGTGGACCTCGGGTCTCGGTGGTGGGAGCGGGCCGCGGTTGACATCACCGCGACTTCTGTAAAGCACCAGGCTAGTGCCGCCCATTCCCGCCGTGGCCGGGCGCAGACATCTGACGCTCTGTGATTTTGCTCACGAACTACGGATCATTTCCCGCCATTCGGACAATCGGCGCGCGCGAGCGAATCGGGCAAAGCGTACGGCGGTGCGGAAATGGTCGTTTGTCGCCGGGGCGGACGCGGTCTGACACCGGTGCAACCAGTTACCATCGCGGCCCGTAATCGCCCCATATCGCCGCCCTGGCGCTCGACGCTGTGTGTATGGACCATCGCGACGAGTGACACATTCCAAGAGGACGGCTGCGGGCCTTGTTGGGAGATCCGGCACTGTGCTGGAATTCCCCGGACCGCCGCATCACAACGAACCGGCGCGCAGGGGGCGCGGACGGAACACCGAGCGGCGGTGAAGGGCACATCAGCCGTCCCGCGACCCGGGTCGGCCTGAGCCCCCATGACTCGACACCGTCCCTTCAGCCTTACGGCGAGGGGCGCCTGGTCCAGAGGTTGCGACGCTAGTGCAGGGACGTTTCAAGAGGGACAGCGGCGCTGCGGGCGACTCGGAGCGGCAGCCCGGCGGGGCCGGCAACGGCTCCCAGGCCGCGGCCGACTCCGGAACCGCCACGCCGGGTACCACTGCGGCCCCCGGGCGGATGAGCATGCCCAGCGGCCTCGAAGCCGGCAAGATCACCGGCCTCGACGGCAAGCCCGGCCCCCGAATAGCCATGCGCAACTGGCGCATCAGCACCAGACTCATCTCGCTGCTCGCCCTCCCCGTGGTCACCGCCTCCGCCCTCGGCGGCCTGCGCATCAACAACTCGGTGGACAACATCCACCAGCTCGAGCACATGAAGACCCTGACCGACATCACCGAGCAGGCCACCAACCTGGCCGCCGCCCTCCAGGAGGAGCGCGACAGCTCGGCGGGCCCGCTGTCGGCCAACCAGAAGAGCAACGACGCGGTGGCCGCCTCCCGCCAGGCCACCGACCGCGACCTCAAGCTCTACGAGCAGTCGACCGACAACATCTCGGACTCCGACCCGGTCTTCAGCGGGGTCCGCGCCACCCTGGTCGCCATCGGCGGCCAGCTCGCCAACCTCAACGAGATCCGCAGCGAGGCGTACACCTCCCAGTCGGGCATCGCGCAGACCGTCTCCGAGTACGACGGTCTGGTCACCTCGCTGCTGTCGCTCTCCCAGGACATGGCGCAGGCCACCAGCAACTCCCAGATGATCAAGGCGACCCGCGCGCTGTCGGCGTTCTCCTCCGCCAAGGAGTACGAGTCGATGCAGCGCGCGGTGATCAGCGCCGCGTTCGCCAGTGGCGGCAAGCTCAACGCCGACGAGTACCAGTCGGTGAAGTGGGCGGCCGTCGACGAGAACACCGCGATCACCCGGTTCATGAAGGTCTACGGCACCGACGCCGCCGCGCTGCTGCGCCCCATCCAGGGCGACAACGACACGATCGCCGCCCACGACAACGAGCGCGAGCGGATCGCCAGTTCGCAGACCGCGATCACCAAGATCAACAGCTCGTACCTGGACTGGGACGACGCGGCGAAGACCAAGATCGACGCGATGAACCAGATCGAGCGCTCGCTGCTCAGCGAGATGCAGCAGAAGTCGCTGCACCTGCAGAGCGAGGCGAAGCGCGAGGCGCTGATATCCGGCGCGATCATCCTGCTGGTCCTCGGCGTCGCCGTGGTCGGCGCGTTCGTCGTCGGCCGCTCGATGGTCCGCTCGCTGCGCCGGCTGCAGCAGACCGCCCAGGACGTCGCCCAGAAGCGGCTGCCCGAGCTGGTCAAGCAGCTCTCCGACACCGACCCGCAGGACGTCGACACCTCGGTCGAGTCGATCGGCATCAACAGCCGCGACGAGATCGGCCAGGTGGCCCGCGCGTTCGACGAGGTCCACAGCGAGGCGGTCCGGCTCGCCGCCGAGCAGGCGCTGCTGCGAGGCAACGTCAACGCGATGTTCACCAACCTCTCCCGCCGCAGCCAGGGCCTCATCCAGCGCCAGCTGTCGCTCATCTCCGAACTGGAGTCGCGCGAGGCCGACCCGGACCAGCTCTCCTCGCTGTTCAAGCTCGACCACCTCGCGACCCGCATGCGCCGCAACGGTGAGAACCTGCTGGTCCTCGCCGGTGAGGAGCCCGGCCGCCGGTGGACCCGCCCGGTCCCGCTGGTCGACGTGCTGCGCGCCGCCGCGTCCGAGGTGGAGCAGTACGAGCGGATCGAGCTGACATCGGTGCCGTCGGCCGAGGTCACCGGTCGTATCGTCAACGACCTCGTGCACCTGCTCGCCGAGCTGCTGGAGAACGCCACCTCGTTCTCCTCGCCGCAGACCAAGGTGCGGGTCACCGGTCACTCGCTGCCCGACGGCCGCGTGCTGATCGAGATCCACGACACCGGCATCGGCCTGTCCCCGGAGGACCTCGCCGACATCAACGAGCGGCTGGCCAACCCGCCCACCGTGGACGTCTCGGTCTCCCGCCGGATGGGCCTGTTCGTGGTCGGCCGGCTGTCCCTGCGGCACGGCATCCGCATCCAGCTGCGCCCGTCGGACTCCGGCGGCACCACCGCGCTGGTCATGCTGCCGGTCGACGTCACGCAGGGCGGCGCCAACGCGAACGCGAAGAACGCGGGCCCCGGCGCGCGTCCCGCGGGTGCCGTCGCGGGCGGTGCCGGCACCGGCATCGCGGGTGCGTTCGGCAACGCGGGCCAGGCCGGCGGCAGCCGGGCAGGGCAGCGCGGCCAGGTCGGCGCGGGCGCGGCACGCCCCGCGCTCCCCGGCGCCGGGCGACCGGCCGCCGGCCCTGGCGACCAGGGCGGCGCTGGCGGTCCCGGCGGCCAGCAGGGCGGCCCGCGCTGGGCCGCGCAGGACAACCAGCAGCAGGGCTTCGGCGAGGACACCCCGCGCGGCCACGAGGACGTCGAGGCGCCCGCGTTCGACGCCTTCGACCAGTCCGGCCCCGCCGGGCGGCCGCAGTCCGGCCCCGGCCGGCACGGCCAGCACGGGCAGCCGAACGGTCCCGGCGCCCCCGGGCCCCAGGGCCCCGGCGGCTTCCCGGTCCCGCAGCCGCAGAACACCGGTCCCTCCGGCTTCCGCTCCGACGTCTTCGGCGGCCGCTCCGGCCCCGCGCCGCGGCACAGCGGCGGCCCCGGTGCCGGGGAGTCCCCGGCGGCGGCCCCCGGCGGTCCCGGTGACACCAGCCAGTTCCCGGCGGTCCGCGCCGACGGTGGCGCGCCCACCGGCCAGGACGACGGCTCGCAGAACCGCCTTCCGCAGCGCGGTTCCCGCGGCCCCCAGGGCACCCCCGGCTGGAACTCCGACGACCAGCGCGGCGGGCGCCCGGGTGACACGGGTTCCTTCCCGGTCCCCGGTGGTCCCGGCGACACCAGCCAGTTCCCGGCCGTGCGCAGCGACGGTTTCCCGCAGGGTCAGGGTGGCGGTCGTCCGGGTGACACGGGTTCCTTCCCGGTCCCCGGTGGCTCGGGTGGTCCCGGCGACACCAGCCAGTTCCCGGCGGTCCGGAACGACGGTTTCCCGCAGGGTCAGGGTGGCGGTCGTCCCGGTGACACGGGTTCCTTCCCGGTCCCCGGCGGTCCTGGTGACACCAGCCAGTTCCCGGCGGTCCGCGCCGAGGACGGCTTCCCGCAGGGGCAGGGCGGCGGCCGTCCCGGCGACACCGGTTCGTTCCCGATCCCCGGTGGTCCCGGTGACACCAGCCAGTTCCCGGCCGTGCGCAGCGACGGTTTCCCGCAGGGGCAGCGTCAGCCGCAGGGTCAGGGTGGCGGTCGTCCCGGTGACACGGGCTCCTTCCCGATTCCCGGTGGCTCGGGTGGTCCCGGTGACACCAGCCAGTTCCCGGCGGTCCGCGCCGAGGACGGCTCCGGCTCGTACCCGGCACAGCAGCCCGGGCCCGCGCGGCCCGGCGGGATGCCGCAGCGCGGGCCGCGCGGCCCCCAGGGCACTCCGGGCTGGAACCCGCAGGGCCAGGGCGGCCAGCCGCAGCAGCGGCCGGACGCGTACGACACCGGCTCGCAGCCGATGCCGGGCCTCGGCGACACCAGCGGCCAGTACCCGATGCCGCACCAGCCGCAGCAGCACAACGGGCAGCCGTACCAGGGCCAGCCGGGCGGGCCGCAGCACGCGCCGCGCCCCGAGCCCCAACTCCCCGGCCCGGCCGAGCCGATGGCGCTGCCGCCGGCCCCGACCCGGGGCGACGAGCCGACGCCGATCTTCGCGTCGATCGAGTCCGACTGGTTCCGTACCGGCCAGGCCGAGCGGATGCAGCAGATCCACGTCGAGCAGAGCGCGCGGGGCCAGCAGGCGCCGCCGCCCCGCCCGGTGGGCCGCACCGCCCCGCCGCAGCGCCCGCGTACCGACCGGCCGGGACCGAACCCCGCCGGCGGCCCGCAGCGCCTCACCGGCGGCCCGCAGCCGGCCACCCAGGCCACCGCGCCGGCCGGCCAGGGCCAGCAGACCCAGAGCCAGGGCCAGGACCCCGCGGCACACCACAGCGCGCAGAGCGGCGCCCAGCTGCCTGCCGCACCGGGCGCCCAGCCGCTGCCGCGGGAGACCCCGAACTGGCGTACCTCGCCCAACGACGCGCTGCGCCAGCGGGCCGAATCCATCCGGGAACCCACCGCGGGCGGGGTCACTCCCTCCGGCCTGCCGCGGCGGGTCCCCCGGGCGAATCTCGTCGCGGGCGGCGCGGCTCCCCAGCAGGCCCCCCAGGGCGGCCCGCAGGTCTCCCGCTCCCCCGACGACGTGCGCGGACGTCTGACCAACCTCCGCAGGGGCATCCAGCAGGGCCGCCAGGCCGGCGGTACCGGTACCACCGACGGCCGTGGTCTCGGCATGAACAACCAGGAGCGCTAGTTGAGTGCGATGAGCCAGGCGGCACAGAATCTGAACTGGTTGATCACCAACTTCGTGGACAACACCCCGGGGGTGTCCCACACGGTGGTGGTCTCCGCCGACGGCCTGCTGCTCGCGATGTCTGATGGTTTTCCGCGTGATCGTGCGGATCAGTTGGCGGCGGTGGCCTCGGGGTTGACGTCGTTGACCGCTGGTGCCTCCCGGATTTTCGAGGGGGGCAGTGTGAACCAGACGGTGGTGGAGATGGAGCGGGGCTTCCTCTTCATCATGTCGGTGTCGGATGGTTCGTCGCTGGCGGTGCTGGCGCATCCGGAGTGCGACATCGGTCTGGTCGGCTACGAAATGGCCCTGCTCGTCGACCGCGCGGGTGCCGTGCTGACCCCCGACCTTCGGGCCGAACTCCAGGGCAGCCTGTTGAACTGAGCACCGCACCCCGCCGCCGGGTGGCCCGCACGCAGCCGCGGACAACCGCCCGCACAACAGAACGTTCCCGTACTTCCGCACCAGCCATAGCACTGCCCGGACACGGAGGACCCTCATGACCCCGCCACCCGCCTCGCCGGGCCCGTACGGCGCGTCCCACCACGCGCCGTACGGGGTGGAAGGCGACCAGCCGCTGGTGCGGCCGTACGCCATGACCGGTGGCCGTACCCGGCCTCGCTACCAGCTCGCGATCGAGGCGCTGGTCAGCACCACCGCCGACCCGGCGCAGTACGCGGGACTGCTTCCAGAGCACCAGCGGATCTGCCATCTGACGCGTGAGATCAAGTCGGTGGCCGAGATCTCCGCGCTGCTCGCGATACCGCTCGGTGTGGCCCGGATTCTTGTGGCCGACCTCGCCGAGGCCGGCATGGTCGCCATCCACCAGCCCGGCAGCGGCGAATCGGGCGGCCAGCCAGATGTGACATTGCTTGAGAGGGTGCTCAGTGGACTTCGGAAGCTCTAGGCCGCAAGCGCAGCAGCCGGCGTACGGCGCGCCGCCGGTGCGGTCGACCACCTCCGCGAAGATCGTGGTGGCGGGTGGCTTCGGCGTGGGCAAGACCACGTTCGTGGGTGCGGTGTCGGAGATCAACCCGCTGCGCACCGAGGCCGTGATGACCTCGGCGTCGGCCGGGATCGACGACCTGAGCCACGTGCAGGACAAGACCACCACCACCGTGGCGATGGACTTCGGGCGCATCACGCTCGACGACGACCTGATCCTCTACCTGTTCGGCACCCCGGGCCAGGACCGCTTCTGGTTCATGTGGGACGACCTGGTGCGCGGCGCGATCGGCGCCGTGGTGCTGGTGGACACCCGGCGGCTGGCGGACTGCTTCCCGGCGGTGGACTACTTCGAGAACAGCGGGCTGCCGTTCGTGATCGCGCTCAACGGTTTCGACGGCCACCAGCCGTACCGGCCGGAAGAAGTGCGCGAGGCGCTGCAGATCGGTCCCGAGGCGCCGATCATCACCACCGACGCCCGGCACCGTGGCGAGGCGAAGAGCGCGCTGATCACGCTCGTCGAGCACGCGCTGCTGGCACGTCTCAAGTAGCTTGTGCCGCCGGCGATTTCGCCGGCCGGTAACGCGAGGACCCGTTATGTCGCACGACGTAACGGGTCCTTGGTCTTCATAACATTTCGAGAGAGTTTCCGGGAGGTCGCGAACACGGCTCGCGCTCGGCCGGTGCCACCGCGTGTACGTCTGTCTTATGGTTTGCTCAGCCTTTGGACTTATGCCCTTTTTATCTCTAGCCTTCTCACGGAGCCCGCCGGACGCCAGACGTTTGGCGTGCACCTGTATGACGTGCTGGAATTCGCAGAACCTGAGCGTAGGAACGGCCGTCGTTGTTGCGCCGTCGCCGAGAGGTTGTTGGTCCAGTGAGGAACACGAGGCGAGCTGAGGCGGGTACCGGGCAGGGCCCGCGTGGGAACTTCACTCCGCCACAGCGTCCGGGCAGCAGCCCGGAGCCGGTGGCCGAGGACGTGCC
Organism: Streptomyces sp. NPDC088194; assembly: GCF_040702025.1. NCBI lineage: Bacteria > Bacillati > Actinomycetota > Actinomycetes > Kitasatosporales > Streptomycetaceae > Streptomyces > Streptomyces sp. NPDC088194. Next base: position 14,499 of record NZ_JBFBIV010000075.1, read on the forward strand.
GGGGCCGGGCGGCCGGTTCAGCGCGCGCAACTGGCGGATGGCCACCCGGCTGAACGCCATCCTCCTCATCCCGGTCCTCGTCGCACTCGTGCTGGGCGGCTTCCGCGTCAACAGCGCCGTCAGCACCTGGCAGCAGGCCGACGACGCGGTGCACATCGCCAACCTCGTCCGCGCCGCCGCCACGTACGGCAACGCGCTGGAGAACGAGCGCGACACCACCGTGGTGCCCCTGCTGGAAGGCCACCGCGACGCGCAGGAGGTGTCGTCCGCCTACGCCACCACCGACGCCGCCGCCCGCGCCTTCGACAAGGCCGCGATCGGCATACCCGACGGCGCCGACCTCAAGCGCCGGATGGCCAGCTTCCGCAGCGTCGAGCCGCAGCTCCCCTCGCTCCGCAAGTCCGCCTTCACCGGCCAGCTCTCCGGTGTGCAGACCGAGGAGTGGTACGTCAGAATCCAGCACCCGCTGAGCGAGCTGTCCAACGAACTCGGCTTCGGCACCGGCAACAGCGCCTCCTACGGCCGCACCCTGTACGCCATCTCGCTCGCCAAGGCCGCCGAGTCGCTGACCCGCTCCATCGGCGTCCACATCCTCGTCGAGAAGCACCCCTCCGCGCAGGAACTCGCCCTCCAGAAGACCGCGCTCGGCTCGTACCAGTACCTGGAGGGCATCGCGCTGGAGGAGTACGACGGCGGTGGCAGCACCGCGGACCAGGCCCGGCTCAAGGCCGCGCAGGACAACGCGGTGAAGCAGGGCCAGGCGCGGATCACCACGGCGCTGAACAAGGCGAAGGCCGCGCACACCGCCTACGTCGTGCCGCCGGACCTCACCAAGATGGTCACCGACCTGACGGACCCGGCGTACACCGTCGCCCGGCTCGACGCCGAGGGGGTCACCCCCGCGTCCTACCTCTCCGCCGCCACGCTCTCCTTCGACGCCTACCGCTCGGTCGAGACCCACCTCGCCGACCAGGCCGCCGCGGACTCCTCGCACCTGGCCTCCCACGCCAAGCGCGACGTGTTCATCAACTCCGCGATCGTGCTGGTCGCGCTGATCATCGCGTTCATCGTGGCCGCGCTGATGGCCCGCTCGATGTCCCGCAACATGCGGCGGCTGCGCGCGGCCGCCTTCGACATCGCCGAGACCCGGCTGCCCGCACTGGTCGACCAGCTCTCCCGCACCGATCCGGGCCGGGTGAACACCCAGGTCGCGCCGATCCCGATCAACACCCGGGACGAGATCGGCGAGGTCGCCCGCGCCTTCGACCAGGTGCACCGCGAGGCGGTCCGGCTCGCCGCCGAGCAGGCGCTGCTGCGCGGCAACGTCAACGCGATCTTCACCAACCTCTCGCAGCGCAACCAGGGCCTCATCCAGCGCCAACTCAGCCTGATCACCGAGCTGGAGAACAACGAGGCCGACCCCGACCAGCTCGAGAACCTCTTCAAGATGGACCACCTCGCCACCCGTATGCGGCGCAACGGCGAGAACCTGCTGGTGCTCGCCGGCGAGGAGCCCGGCCGCCAGTGGAACCAGCCGGTGCCGCTGGTGGACGTGCTGCGCGCGGCGGCCTCCGAGGTGGAGGCGTACGACCGGATCGAACTGGTCGGCATCCCCGAGACCGACATCCACGGCAGCGCGGTCAGCGACCTGGTGCACCTGCTCGCCGAGCTGCTGGAGAACGCCACCTCGTTCTCCTCGCCGCAGACCAAGGTGCGGGTCACCGCGACCCGGCTGCCGGACGGCCGGGTGATGGTCGAGATCCACGACAAGGGCATCGGCCTGACCGCCGAGGACTTCGCGGACATCAACCACAAGCTCGCCGACCCGCCCACGATCGATGTCGAGATCGCCAAGCGGATGGGCCTGTTCGTGGTCGGCCGGCTCTGCGAGCGGCACGGCATCCGGGTCCAGTTGCGCCCCTCCGGCGAGCAGGCCGGCACCACCTCGCTGGTGATGCTGCCCGAGCCGATCACGCACGGCGGTGGCGGCGACCCGGTCGAGCCCGACAGCGACTTCACCGTCTCCCGGATCGTCCCGGAACACGCGGCCGACCAGCCCGGCCGGCCCGGCGAGCCCGGCCTGCTGCGGCCCGAGGTCAACGGGCAGCGCACCGCGGCCGAACTCGGCTTCGACGACTCCCGCTACGACGAGAACGGCCCGCGCGCGCTCGACCCGGTCGGCCGCTCGCTGCTGCGCGAGGAGCGCCGCGCCCAGCTGGAGGCCGCCGCCTCGGACCGTCAGGACGGCGAGCAGCCGGTCGAACTGCCCCAGCAGCGAAGGGAACCGGCCGACTTCGACCCGACCGGCCAGGACCTCGGGAACCAGAACCTCGGCAGCCAGAACCTCGGCAGCCAGAACCTCGGGGGCCAGGACCACCTCGGCGGACCGGACTTCGGCACCCAGCAGCCGGCCGCCGGCGACTTCGCCGGCCAGGGCGGCTACCCGCAGGGGTACGCCCAGGAGTACCCGCAGGGATACACCCAGGGGTACGACCCCAGCTTCGACCCGGCCTACCAGCAGCAGGCGTACGAACAGGGCTTCCAGCCCGGCTACCAGCAGCAGGGCTACACCGAGCCGGCGGGCGGATGGGGTCAACCCCCGGCCGAGACCCCGGCGGAGAACGGCTTTTCGGCCGGTCCCGCGCAGAACGGTTTCTTCGAGCAGCCGTACGGGACCGGTTCCGGCCAGACCTACGACCCCGCGGCGCCCTATGCCGAGCAGCCCGGATACGGCACGGAGTACCAAGACGGCGGTCAGCAGGCCGGGTTCCCGGGGGCTCCCGGTTACGGCCCTGCTCAGGAGGGATGGCCGCAGGACACACCGGAGGTAACGGAATCCGTTCCGCCGCTCCCCGAGGGACCCTCCGAGAGCGTAGTCTCGCCTTCGCTGACGGACGCCGGTCTACCGCGCCGCGAACGGCAGCGCACCAGCCCCTCCGACCAGCAGTCCGATCAGCAGCCCAGCGAGCCGAGCCGGCAGCCGGGTCCGAACCCGCAGGCCGCGCCGCCCGCGGGGGAGCAGCCCGCCCAGGAGTCCACCGATCCCCACGAGCAACCCCAGCCGGACGGCACCGACTGGCGGTCGACGAACGACGAGCACTGGCAGCGGGCCGAGTCGGTCCGCGAGCCCAAGGCAGGCGGGGTCACCCCCTCCGGCCTGCCACGGCGGGTACCCAAGGCCAACCTGGTCCCGGGTGCCGCGGCACAGACCCCGCAGGGCGGCCCACAGGTCTCCCGCGCACCGGAGGACGTACGTGGCAGGTTGAGTAATCTGCGACGTGGCGTCCAGCAAGGGCGCACTGCTGGAACTGACACGAACGGACAGGCCACCGACAGCCGATTCGGCGGCCCCCAGAACCAGGAGCGCTAGTTGAGTCCGATGAGCCAGGCGGCACAGAATCTGAACTGGTTGATCACCAACTTCGTGGACAACACCCCGGGGGTGTCCCACACGGTGGTGGTCTCCGCCGACGGCCTGCTGCTCGCGATGTCTGATGGTTTTCCGCGTGATCGTGCGGATCAGTTGGCGGCGGTGGCCTCGGGGTTGACGTCGTTGACCGCTGGTGCCTCCCGGATTTTCGAGGGGGGCAGTGTGAACCAGACGGTGGTGGAGATGGAGCGGGGCTTCCTCTTCATCATGTCGGTGTCGGATGGTTCGTCGCTGGCGGTGCTGGCGCATCCGGAGTGCGACATCGGTCTGGTCGGCTACGAAATGGCCCTGCTCGTCGACCGGGCAGGAAGCGTACTCACCCCCGACCTTCGGGCCGAACTTCAGGGCAGCTTGCTCAACTAACGCATGGGCGGCGGGCACGCCCGGGCACCTGCCAGGTGCTCGGGTGGCAGCGCGGCCGTTTCAGGAGGAGGACTCGTGAGCACTTCCCCCGGTGGAGACCCGTACGGCAACCAGCCCCAGCAGCCGGCGAACCCGTACACCTACCCGTCGGCGCCCGACCCGGAGCAGCAGCCCGGGCAGCCCGGCACGCCCTACCGCCAGCCCCGCATCCAGCCGTACGCCCCGCCGCAGGCCCCGCCACCGCAGGGCCAGGCGCCGGGGCAGCGCCAGGGCCAGCACGGCCGCCCGCCGGCGCAGGGCCAGGGATACGGCCAAGGTCAGGGCCAGGGGTACGGCCAGGGGCAGGGCCGGCACGACGCGGGCCGCTCACGCACGCCCTCAGGATTGGTCCGCCCCTACGCCATGACCGGCGGGCGGACCCGGCCGCGCTACCAGCTCGCCATCGAGGCGCTGGTCAGCACCACCGCCGACCCGGAGCGCCTGCGCGGGCAGCTCCCCGAGCACCAGCGGATCTGCCTGCTGTGCCGCGAGGTCAAGTCGGTGGCCGAGATCTCCGCGCTGCTGACCATCCCGCTCGGTGTGGTCCGCATTCTTGTCGCCGACCTGGCCGAGGCCGGACTGGTCGCGATCCACCAGCCCGGCGGCGACGAGGCCGCGGGCGGCCAGCCAGATGTGACACTGCTTGAAAGGGTGCTCAGTGGACTTCGGAAGCTCTAGCGGTCCGGCCCGCGCCACCACCTCCGCGAAGATCGTGGTGGCGGGCGGCTTCGGCGTGGGCAAGACCACGTTCGTCGGTGCCGTCTCGGAGATCAACCCGCTGCGCACCGAAGCCGTGATGACCTCCGCGTCAGCCGGCATCGACGACCTCACGCACGCGCCGGACAAGACCACCACCACGGTGGCGATGGACTTCGGCCGCATCACGCTCGACGAGGACCTGATCCTCTACCTGTTCGGCACCCCGGGGCAGGACCGGTTCTGGTTCATGTGGGACGACCTGGTGCGCGGCGCGATCGGCGCGATCGTCCTGGTCGACACCCGGCGGCTGGCGGACTGCTTCCCGGCGGTCGACTACTTCGAGAACAGCGGGCTGCCGTTCGTGATCGCCCTCAACGGCTTCGACGGCCACCAGCCGTACGGCCCCGAGGAGGTCCGTGAGGCGCTGCAGATCGGTCCCGAGGCGCCGATCATCACCACCGACGCCCGGCACCGCGGCGAGGCGAAGAGCGCGCTGATCACGCTCGTCGAGCACGCTTTGATGGCCCGGCTGCGCTGACGCCGGCGGGTCCGCCGGTGCGTCCGAGGGGCGCACCGGCCCGGTTCCGGGGGGACTTGGCGATACTCGTTTTGGAGCGCCGTCCCGGATCGGGTAATGTTCTTCCTGCGCCGCCGGACAGGGCCAAGGCCCGAACCGGAGACGCACACCGAACAAGATCCCTTATCGGGATTGCGTTTTGGTGGGGTATGGTGTAATTGGCAACACGGCTGATTCTGGTTCAGTTGTTCTAGGTTCGAGTCCTGGTACCCCAGCAGCACTTCAGCAAGTGCGAGCCCCCGTTGTGTAGCGGCCTAGCACGCTGCCCTCTCACGGCAGTAGCGCCGGTTCGAATCCGGTCGGGGGTACAGATCCTTTCATTCCGTCCACGTCGGGTCGCTCCCGGCCTGGACGACGCGAGGATCGCCAGGGCCCCCGTTGTGTAGCGGCCTAGCACGCTGCCCTCTCACGGCAGTAGCGCCGGTTCGAATCCGGTCGGGGGTACAGAGTTCGACCCGAAGCCCGCCGCGGTCCGCGGCGGGCTTCGTCGTTCATCCGGAGCGGCGCAGTGCCTCGCTGAGCCGGCCGGCGGCGTCGACCACGGCCTGGGCGTGCATCCGGCCCGGGTGCCGGGTGAGCCGCTCGATCGGCCCGGAGACCGACACCGCGGCGACCACGCGGTTGGACGGCCCGCGCACCGGCGCGGAGACCGAGGCGACCCCGGGCTCGCGCTCGCCGATCGACTGCGACCAGCCCCGGCGGCGCACCCCGGACAGCGCGGTGGCGGTGAAGCGGGCGCCCTGCAGGCCCCTGTGCAGCCGCTCGGGCTCCTCCCAGGCCATCAGGACCTGAGCGGCAGAGCCGGCCTTCATCGGCAGCGTGGAGCCGACCGGCACGGTGTCCCGCAGCCCGGACAGCCGCTCCGCCGCGGCCACGCAGATCCGCATGTCGCCCTGGCGGCGATAGAGCTGCGCGCTCTCGCCGGTCATGTCGCGCAGGTGCGTCAGCACCGGCCCCGCGGTGGCCAGCAGCCGGTCCTCGCCGGCCGCGGCGGCCAGCTCCGACAGGCGCGGGCCCAGGATGAAGCGGCCCTGCATGTCGCGAGCCACCATGCGATGGTGTTCGAGCGCGACCGCCAGGCGGTGCGCGGTGGGGCGGGCCAGGCCCGTGGCACCGACAAGCCCGGCCAGGGTGGCCGGACCCGACTCCAGCGCACTGAGCACCAGAGCCGCCTTGTCGAGAACGCCGACGCCGCTAGAGTTGTCCATGAAACGATACTCGCGTCTCAGAGTGTGAAACGCAAGTTCAATTTTCCCGGGAACGCGTCACGCTGGGAGCACAGCGCAGGACCAACACCTAGTGGGCCCCGCGACGACGCGGGCCGGAGGGACAGCGATGGGTAGGACACTCGCGGAAAAAGTCTGGGACGACCATGTCGTCCGCCGCGCCGAAGGCGAACCTGATCTGCTTTTCATCGATCTCCACCTCCTGCACGAGGTGACCAGCCCCCAGGCGTTCGACGGGCTGCGGATGAACGGCCGGCGGGTGCGCCGTACCGACCTCACCATCGCCACCGAGGACCACAACACCCCGACCCTCGACATCGACAAGCCGATCGCCGACCCGGTCTCCCGGACCCAGTTGGAGACGCTGCGCAAGAACTGCGCGGAGTTCGAGGTGCGGCTGCACCCGCTCGGTGACGTCGAGCAGGGCGTGGTGCACGTGGTGGGGCCGCAGTTGGGCCTGACCCAGCCCGGCACCACCGTGGTCTGCGGCGACTCGCACACCTCCACGCACGGCGCTTTCGGCGCGCTGGCGTTCGGTATCGGCACCTCGCAGGTCGAGCACGTGCTGGCCACCCAGACGCTGCCGCTGGCCCCGTTCCGCACGATGGCGGTCACCGTCGACGGCGAACTGCCCGACGGCGTCACCGCCAAGGACCTGATCCTCGCGGTGATCAGTCGGATCGGCACCGGCGGCGGCCAGGGCTACGTCATCGAGTACCGCGGCTCGGCGATCGAGAAGCTCTCGATGGAATCCCGGATGACCGTCTGCAACATGTCGATCGAGGCGGGCGCCAGGGCGGGCATGATCGCCCCGGACCAGACCACGTTCGACTACCTGGAGGGCCGCGCGCACGCCCCCAAGGACGCCGACTGGGACGCGGCCGTCGCGTACTGGAAGACGCTCAGGACCGACGACGACGCCGTCTTCGACCACGAGGTGCGGATCGACGCGGCCGAGTTGGCGCCGTTCGTCACCTGGGGCACCAACCCGGGCCAGGGCGCGCCGCTGAGCGCGTCCGTGCCGGACCCGGCGTCGTACGCCGACGCCGGCGACCGGATCGCCGCCGAGAAGGCCCTGGAGTACATGGGCCTGACCGCGGGGCAGCCGCTGCGCGAGGTCGCCGTGGACACCGTCTTCGTCGGCTCCTGCACCAACGGCCGGATCGAGGACCTGCGCGCGGCCGCCGCCGTCGTGCAGGGCCGCCGGATCGCCGACGGGGTACGGATGCTCGTGGTCCCCGGCTCGGTGCGGGTGGCGCTGCAGGCCGTCGAGGAGGGCCTGGACAAGGTGTTCACCGCGTCCGGCGCCGAATGGCGGCACGCGGGTTGCTCGATGTGCCTGGGTATGAACCCCGACCAACTCGCGCCCGGCGAGCGCTCCGCGTCCACCTCGAACCGCAACTTCGAGGGACGGCAGGGCAAGGGCGGCCGTACCCACCTGGTCTCCCCGCAGGTGGCCGCCGCCACCGCGGTGCTCGGCCACCTCGCTTCGCCCGCCGACCTGTCCGACGCCCCTGTCCTGACGGAGGTCTGAGCCGCCATGGAAGCCTTCACCACCCACACCGGCCGGGCCGTGCCGCTGCGCCGCAGCAACGTGGACACCGACCAGATCATCCCCGCGCACTGGCTGAAGAAGGTCACCCGCAACGGGTTCGAGGACGGCCTGTTCGAGGCGTGGCGCAAGGACGACTCGTTCGTGCTCAACGCGCCGCAGTACGCGGGTGCCACCGTCCTGGTGGCCGGCGCCGACTTCGGCACCGGCTCGTCCCGCGAGCACGCCGTCTGGGCGTTGCAGAACTACGGCTTCAAGACGGTGATCTCGTCCCGCTTCGCGGACATCTTCCGCGGCAACTCGCTGAAGAACGGGCTGCTGACGGTGGTGCTGCCGCAGGAGACCGTCGAGGAGCTGTGGCAGCTCGTCGAGGCCGACCCGACCGCGGAGATCACCGTGGACCTGGTCGCCCGGGAGGTGCGCGCCGACCGCCCGCAGGGGCCGCTGACCGCGCCGTTCGAGCTGGACGACAACGCCCGCTGGCGGCTGCTGGAAGGGCTGGACGACATCAGCCTGACGCTTGCCAACGAGCCGGACATCGCCGCGTTCGAGAGCACCCGGCCGTCCTGGAAGCCCAGTACCGCAAGGGTCTGACGCCCCTGGCCGGGCCCCTGACTCCGGCCGCCGCACGCACCGCGCAAGCGCCCCTCACGTCCTCGTGGGGGGCGCTTTCGCGTGTCCGGACGACCCGGACACCACCCCGCCATGGGTACTGGAAAACAGGCTCGGAACACCCGGTTGGCCCTGTCGCGCTCGACAACTCGCCGCAGATGGCACAATCGACGCATGGAACGCGACGGCCAACTGGAGCTCTACGGGGTCCTCGCCGCGCGTTTGAAGCAGGCGCACACGCGCGTCGCCAATCCCGAAGTCCCGGACGGGACAAGGCGGGAGTTGACCCGGCGACTGCTCGCGGTGACCGCGGTGGCGAAGCACGATCTCGCCGACGCGGCACGGCGCCTGGAGGTGTTAACGGCTGAGTTGGACGAGCTCGGAATCCCCGATCACTGATCACGCGGAGTACCGAGTTCGTTGCGGCACAAGGGTGATTCGCCCGTTTCGTATTTGATTTGCGGTATATATCCGCCTAGCGTGCGAAATCAGCCCGTACTCATTCGCCGGGCAAGTTTCCGAAGGGGAAGACGTGAACAAGGCGCAGCTCGTAGAAGCGATTGCCGACAAGGTGGGCGGCCGGCAGGCCGCCGCGGACGCGGTTGACGCGGTTCTCGACGCGATCGTCCGCGCGGTGGTCTCCGGTGACCGGGTCTCGGTCACCGGGTTCGGTTCGTTCGAGAAGGTCGAGCGTCCCGCCCGTTACGCTCGCAACCCCCAGACCGGGGAGCGGGTCCGGGTCAAGAAGACCTCCGTGCCGCGGTTCCGTGCGGGGCAGGGCTTCAAGGACCTGGTCAGCGGGTCGAAGAAGCTTCCGCGTGGCGGCGAGGTCTCGGTCAAGAAGGCGCCCAAGGGCAGCCTGAGCGGCGGTGCCTCCACCACCGCCCGCACCGCGACGAAGAAGGCCGCCGCGAAGAAGGCGACCACCGCGCGGAAGGCGGCCACCGCCAAGACCGCGGCCGCGAAGAAGACCACGGCGGCCAAGAAGACCACCGCGAAGAAGGCGTCCACCGCGAAGAAGTCCGCCACGAAGAAGGCCACCACCGCGAAGAAGGCCGCCGCCAAGAAGGCGCCCGCCAAGAAGACCACCGCCAAGAAGGCGCCGGCCAAGCGCTCCGCCCGCAAGACCGCGAAGCGCGCCGCCGCCAGGTGACAGCCGCGTTACGGCTCCACCGCTCCACCCGCTCCACCCGCTCCACCCGCTTCACCGCGCCGGGCCGGGCCCCCTTCCCACGGGGCGCCCGGCCCGCGCTATTTCGCGTCCGCGGGTCGGACGGGATCGGGCTCCGGCTCGGACGGGCTCCGGCTCGGACGGGGTCGGGCTCCGGGTCAGGCCGGGTCGGGACCCGGGTCCGGGAAGGTCTGCAGGGTCAGGAACGTCACGCGGCGGGCCGAACCCGCGCCCTCGGTGCGGATACGGACCCGCTGGCCCGGGCGCAGCAGCAGCAGCCGCCCCGCGTCGAACGCCGCGGCGTCGAACTCCAGCGGGGTGCCGTCGTCCAGCAGCACACTGCCGGCGCGGCTGACGGGATCGAACGTGAACGCGGTGGCCTGCATGGTGGCAAGCCTAGACCGCACCCTCCGGGGCGGAGCGTTCTGTCGGTTCTGGGACCCCTTGCCGGTGGACAGTCGGCCCGCGCGACAAGCCACCCACCGACAGCTGGTCCCGGAACCGGCGGGGCTACCCGCCCTGGGGGGTCAGGCTCGCCGCAGCCGCGGCCGTGTGCGGGCCGACGCCCAGCGCGAGCGCAACGGCGAGGTCTTCCAGGGTGTCCACGTCCTGCCGCACCGAGGGAGCCGCGGGGAGCGTGATCTCGGCGGCCCCGGACGCGAGGTGCCGCGCACGCGACGCCCCGCCGAACCCGGGAGCGAGCGGCAGATACGGCACCGTGGTGAGCAACGTTGTCCCCACGCCGGTCGCATCGGCGAGGAACGCCCGCTCACAGGCCCCCGCAGCCGCGCGCAGCACTTCCGCCAGTTCCCCCGGCCGCAAGGCCGGGAGATCGCCGTTCAGGGCCGCGACCGGAGCATGCGGCCGGCGCGCCCTGACCGTCTCCGCGCCGTGCCGCAGCGCGGCGTTCAGCCCGGCGGCGGGGGAGTCCGCCACGACGAAGGCGCCGAGCCCGGCGAGTTCGGCACCGGCGGTCGCGTCGTCGGTGACCACCGTGACGTCCTCGACCTCGGCGCAGGCCAGCGCGGCGCCCACCGTGTCCAGCGCGAACGCCAGTGCCAGCGCGGGTCGTACCGCTCCCGCCGCCGCCAGCCTGCTCTTGGCCACCGCGAGCGGCTTCAACGGCACGACCAGCGACCACCTCGCCTCATCCACGTCGTCCATTGTGCGGGCCACCACCGACAAAGCCGCCGGGCCCGGGCGCGGCCGGCCCCGCAGCACCATCGGTGCCCGGTACCAACCCGGTACCCGCCCGGTGGCAGCCCGGTGGCAGAGGTGCCCCGCCGGACGTGAACCGCTGGCGTTAACCTCTCGGTAGCCGCGATCCTTGAGCGGCGCCACCGGCAACGAAGAGGAGTCCCGGGTGTCCCGCCGCAGAATCGGTTTCTGGTACCGCCTGGCGGCCGCCATCGCCAAGCCGCCGCTCATCGTGCTCTTCAAGCGGGACTGGCGCGGAATGGAGAACATTCCGGCCGAGGGAGGATTCCTCACCGCGGTGAATCACAACTCCTACCTCGACCCGCTGCTGTACGCGCATTTCCAGTACAACACCGGTCGGCTTCCGCGCTTCCTGGCGAAGGCGGCGCTGTTCAAGCCGTTCTTCGTCGGCGCGGTGATGCGCGGCACCGGGCAGATCCCGGTGGTGCGGGCCACCGCCGACGCCGCGGCGGCGTACCGCTCGGCGGTCGAGGCGGTCAACAAGGGGGAGTGTGTGGCGTTCTACCCCGAAGGCACCCTCACCCGGGACCCGGACCAGTGGCCGATGGTCGGCAAGACCGGCGTCGCCCGTGTCGCGCTGCTCACCCGGGCACCGGTGATCCCGATCGCCCAGTGGGGCGCCAACGAGTTCCTGCCGCCGTACGCGAAGAAGCCGAGCTTCCTGCCGCGCAAGACGCACCGCGTGCTGGTCGGCCCGCCGGTCGACCTCAGCGCCTGGTACGGCAAGGAGCCCACCGCCGAGGTGCTGCGCGAGGTCACCGGGGCCATCATGTCCGATGTGAAGCAACTCCTGGCAGAAGTCCGCGGCATCCCCGCCCCGGACGGCCTGTACGATCCGCGCAAGGCGGCCAAGGACGCCAAGGGCAACGACGGCAAGGGGGCGGCGTGACGGCTCGCTGCGCCGTGTACGGCACCGGGTCCTGGGGCACCGCGTTCGCGATGGTGCTGGCCGACGCGGGCTGCGAGGTGTCCTTGTGGGGGCGCCGGCCCGACCTCGCCGCCGCCATCAACACCACCCGGATCAACCCGGAGTACTCCAGCGAGATCACGCTGCCGCCGGCCGTGACGGCGACCACCGACCCGGCCGAAGCCGCGGCCGGCGCCGAATTCGTCTTCCTGGCCGTGCCGTCGCAGGTGCTGCGCGCCAACCTCGCCGACTGGGCGCCCCTGATGCGTCCCGACGCGGTCCTGGTCAGCCTGATGAAGGGCGTCGAACTCGGCACCGCCAAGCGGATGAGCGAGGTGATCGAGGAGGTCGCCAAGGTCGATCAGGACCGCGTCGCGGTGCTGACCGGCCCCAACCTCGCCCCCGAGATCGCCGCCCGCCAGCCCGCCGCCGCGGTGGTCGCCTGCCGTGACGAGTCCGCCGCCCGCCGCATCCAGACCGCCTGCCACACCGCGTACTTCCGGCCGTACACCAACACCGACGTGACCGGGTGCGAACTCGGCGGCGCGGTGAAGAACGTGATCGCGCTCGCGGTCGGCATCGCCGGCGGCATGGGCATGGGCGACAACACCAAGGCGTCCCTGATCACCCGCGGCCTCGCCGAGACCACCCGGTTGGGCCTGGCGATGGGCGCGGACCCGTACACCTTCGCCGGCCTCGCCGGGATGGGCGACCTCGTCGCCACCTGCTCCTCCCCGCTGTCCCGCAACAACACCTTCGGCCACAACCTCGGCCGCGGCATGAGCCTCGCCGAGACCATCGCCGCCACCAGCCAGACCGCCGAGGGCGTCAAGTCGTGCGAGTCCGTCGCCGACCTCGCCCGCAGGCACGGCGTCGACATGCCGATCACGGAGACCGTGGTCGACATCGTGCACAACGGGAAGTCACCCGTCGTGGCCGTCAAGGAGTTGATGTCACGTTCCGCGAAACCCGAACGGTAAGGTCAACGCGACATGAGCAACCTGCCATCGCCCCAGAGCCCGGATCAGCACTCCGAGCGGCCGAGTTACGACCGCAAGCCGCGCGTCGCCGTCGTGTTCGGCGGGCGCAGCTCCGAGCACGGCGTGTCCGTGGTGACCGCGGCCAGCGTGCTGCGCGCCATCGACCGCGACAAGTACGACGTCCTGCCGATCGGCATCACCACCGAGGGCCGTTGGGCGCTCACCGCCGACGAACCCGAGCGGATGGCCATCGCCGACCGGCGGATGCCCAGCGTCGAGCAGGTCACCGACCACGACGGCGCGGTCCTGCTGCCCGTCGACCCGGGCAACCGGGAGGTCGTCTACACCGAGGTCGGCGCGGTGCCGAAGGCACTCGGCGAGGTCGACGTCGTCTTCCCCATGCTGCACGGCCCCTACGGCGAGGACGGCACCCTCCAGGGGCTGCTGGAACTGTCCGGCGTGCCATACGTCGGCGCGGGTGTGCTCGCCTCCGCGGTCGGCATGGACAAGGAGTACATGAAGCGGATCTTCACCTCGTTCGGGTTGAAGGTCGGCCCGTACACGGTGATCCGCCCGCGCGAGTGGGAGCAGGACCAGGCCGCCGCCCGCCGCAAGGTGCTGGACTTCGCGCAGGTGCACGGCTGGCCGCTGTTCGTCAAGCCGACCCGGGCCGGCTCGTCCATCGGCATCAGCAAGGTCGAGGGCCCCGACGAACTCGACGCCGCGCTCGCCGAGGCCCGCAGGCACGACCCGAAGGTGCTCGTCGAGGCGCTGCTGCGCGGACGCGAGATCGAGTGCGGCGTGCTGGAGTTCGCGGACGGCCCGCGCGCCTCGGTGCCCGCCGAGATCCCGCCGGCGTCCAGCAGCGACTTCTACGACTTCGACGCGAAGTACATCGACTCCGCCGAGGGCATCGTGCCGGCCCCGCTCACCGAGGAGCAGACCGAGCGCGTACGGCGGCTGGCCGTCGAGGCGTTCGAGGCCGCGTCCTGCGAGGGCCTGGTCCGCGCGGACTTCTTCCTGCTGGACAGCGGGGAGTTCGTGATCAACGAGATCAACACCATGCCCGGCTTCACCCCGATCTCGATGTACCCGCGGATGTGGCAGGAGAGCGGTGTCGGCTACACCGAACTGATCGACCTGCTCATCCAGGCGGCGCTGCGCCGCTCCACCGGCCTGCGCTGACCGCGGCGCCGGCCCCGACCCGCCGTCCGTACCGATCCCCGCCGAGCCGAGCGTGCCGCGCTCAGATTCCGGCGGGGATCGTGTGCTTGACGGCCGAGGCCAGATCGGTCAGCGGCCCGAGGTCGGTGGCGTACTTCTTCGGCAGCACCACCTCGACGTACGCCTTGCGCAGCGTCGTGGTCAACCGGAAGGAACCGTCCGACTGCGGTTCGATGGACCAGCCGACACCGTCGACCTCCACCCCGTCGGTGTTCTCCGAGTCGTCCGCGGCCGGACGCGGCACACCGCAGCGCAGCACGATCGTAGGATCACCCCATCCGGCGGTCAGCGGGGACACCGGCTTGAGATCATGGCCGGGCAGTCCGTTGACCTTCTTCGGCAACTGCGCGTGCAGCGCCTTGCAGTAGGCGGTGACCTGGGAGTCCGGAACCGGGACGGCGACCGACTCGTCGTCGCTACCGGAAGCGGTGAACACGTAGACCGCCGCCGCGGACAGGCACGCGGCGGCGGACACGGAGATCAGCACGACCCGGCGGTAGAACATCACCGGGAAAGCATAGGGAGAGCCCCGCTTCCAGGGCTCGGCGGGGGCTATATATGGACGACCGGGCAGGTCAGCGTGCGGGTGATGCCTTCCGCCTGCTGGACCTTGGCGACCACCATGCGGCCGAGTTCGTCGACCGTGTCGGCCTGGGCGCGGACGATGACGTCATAGGGACCTGTGACGTCCTCCGCCTGAATGACTCCGTCGATCTTGGAGATCACCTCCGCTACTGCCGAGGACTTCCCGACCTCGGTCTGGATCAGGATGTACGCCTGTACCACGGAACCTCCAGGGCGGCTTCGAGGATCATGTGGGAGGGGAGACGCCACGTTATCGCGTCGCCGCGCGCAGCGGGGAGACCCGCGCGGTACCAGACCCCCGTATTGGCGGGAAACACGCAGTGGAACGGACCGGAGCACGGGCACCGGCCGAGAATCGAGGGGACGACGATATGAAGGGGACTGTGGGCGAGCTGGGGGAGTTCGGGCTCATCAGGGAACTGACCTCCCGCCTCACCTCTACCCCCGCGGTGCAGATCGGCCCCGGCGACGACGCCGCCGTGGTCGCCGCACCCGACCGCCGGGTGGTGGCCACCACCGACGTGCTCCTCGAAGGACGGCACTTCCGCCGCGACTGGTCCACCGCCTACGACGTGGGCCGCAAGGCCGCCGCGCAGAACCTCGCCGACATCGCGGCCATGGGCGCGGTGCCCACCGCGGTGCTGCTCGCCCTCGTGGTGCCCGCCGAACTGCCCGTCACCTGGCCGGTCGAGCTGATGGACGGCATCAGGGACGAGTGCCAGGTGGCCGGTGCGGCGGTGGTCGGCGGCGACGTGGTGCGCGGCGACACCATCACCGTGTCCATCACCGCGCTCGGCGACCTGCGCAACCGCGCCGCCGTCACCCGCGCCGGCGCCCGCGCGGGCAACCTGATCGCCGTCACCGGCTGGCTCGGCTGGTCCGCCGCCGGACTCGCCGTGCTCTCCCGCGGGTTCCGCTCGCCGCGCGCCTTCGTCGAGGCGCACCGCCGGCCCGAGCCGCCGTACCACGCGGGCCCGGCCGCCTCGGAGCTCGGCGCCACCGCGATGACCGACGTCAGCGACGGCCTGGTCGCCGACCTCGGCCACATCGCCGCCGCCAGCGGCGTGGACATCGACCTGCGCTCCGCCGCCATCGACGTACCCGCGCAGATGACGGACATCGGCCAGGCCGTCGGTGTCGATCCGCTGCACTGGGTGCTCACCGGCGGCGAGGACCACGCCATCGTGGCCGCGTTCCCGCGCGACGTGAAACTCCCGGCCCGCTGGCGGATCATCGGCGACGTCACCGCGCCAGCCGGGCGCACCCCGCGGGTCACCGTCGACGGCGCTCCCTGGGACAAGGCCGGCGGCTGGGACCACTTCGGGTCCGACGCGTGAGCGGCCCGGACGCGGCCGGCGCCACGGGTGAGCCGGCCGCGCCCCGGCAGCAGCGCACCGCGCCACCGCGGGTGCTGACCGTGGCCGGCTCCGACTCCGGCGGCGGCGCGGGCATCCAGGCCGACCTCAAGACGATGCTCGCGCTCGGCGTGCACGGCATGAGCGTGCTTACCGCCGTCACCGCGCAGAACTCGCTGGGCGTACAGGGTGCCTGGGAACTGCCGGTCGACGCGGTCCGCGCGCAGTTCCGCGCCGTCATCGACGACATCGGGGTGCGGGCGGTCAAGACCGGCATGCTCGCCTCCGCGGCGACGGCCGGCACCGTCGCCGACCTGCTCGGCGGGCTCGACCGCGACGTACCCGTGGTGGTCGACCCGGTCGCCGTCTCCAAGCACGGCGACGCGCTGCTGGGCGAGGAGGCGGTCGACGTGGTGCGCGGCCGACTGCTGCCGCTGGCCACGGTGGCCACCCCGAACCTCGACGAGGTGACCCAGCTCACCGGTGTCGTGGTCGCCGACGAGGCGGGGATGCGCGCGGCGGCCCGCGCGGTGCTCGGGTACGGCCCGCGCTGGGTGCTGGTCAAGGGCGGGCACCTGCCCGGCGCCGAGCGGCACGCGGAGGCCGTGGACCTGCTCTCCGACGGCCGCACCGAGCGGTGGTACCGCGCGCCCAGGTACGCCAACCGCCACACCCACGGCACCGGCTGCACCCTGGCCAGCGCGCTCGCCTCGTACCTGGCGCTGGGGCACGACGTGCCCGCGGCGGTCGGCTACGCCAAGGAGTACGTCAGGGGCGCCATCGAGGCGGGCTTCCCGCTCGGGGCGGGCATCGGCCCGGTCGACCACGGCTGGCGGACCCGCACCGGGGAACGCTGAAAAGCCGATCCACCGTGAGGTGGATCGGCTTCAGGTAGCCACCAGGACTGCGCTGCGGTCAGCGCGTGACCTTGCCGGCCTTGATGCACGAGGTGCAGACGTTGAGGCGCTTCGGCGTCTTCCCGACAACCGCACGCACGCGCTGGATGTTGGGGTTCCAACGACGCGGAGTACGGCGGTGCGAGTGGGAGATGCTGTTGCCGAAGCCCGGCCCCTTGCCGCAGACGTCGCAGTTAGCAGCCACGGGTCACTCCAAAGACTTCAGATGCTCAGATGCATTTACGGTGAGAAAACCCGGGAGAGCCCCAGGCAACCGGAGCAGCATACAACGACCGCTCCCGTAGAACGAAACTACCACGGTCCGGACGCCCTCCCAGCCGGTGGCCGCCCGGACCCCGCCGGTGACCACCCGGTGACCGTACGGGAGATCGGCAGGTGACGGCCAGGTTGCCGGCAGGGAGCGCGCCCGCCGGCCGCCGGACGCCCGCACCACCCGGCCGTCGCCTTCTGCCCGCCCTCCCGCCCGGCAGTACGCTCACCAGCAGCCCCATCCCAGGACGCCGGACCCCCGGCCCCCGACGCCCGGACCGCCGACGTCCGAACCGCGCCGACCGCAGAACCGCCCGTCCGCTCGACCGCCCGACGTCCGAACCGCCTGACCGCCGAACTCCCGACCCCGGCGCCCCCGGTGCCCCGCAAGGAGGACCTGTTGCCCCCCACGCTCGACGCGGCCGCGGTGCGTTCCTGGTGCCGGCTCTCGCTACGGGCGCTGGGGCGGGCCCGCGAGGAGATCGACGCGATCAACGTCTATCCGGTCGCCGACGGGGACACCGGCACCAACCTCTACCTGACCGTCGAGTCGGCCGCCCAGGCCGTCGAAGCGGTCTTCGACGCGCACGCCGCCGGCCGCGCCGACCCCGACGGCGCCCCCGCGCCCACCCTCACCGAGGCGTTCCGCGCCCTGTCGCACGGGGCCCTCATCGGCGCCCGCGGCAACTCCGGCACCATCCTCGCCCAGTTGCTGCGCGGCGTGAACGAGGCGCTGTCCGCGCCTCCGGGACCGGACGGCCGGATCACGGCGGACGACCTGCGCCGCGCGCTCGCGGCCGCCGCGGAGGCCGGTTACGCGGCCGTGGCCCGGCCGGTGGAGGGCACCATGCTCACCGTCGCCACCCGCGCCGCCGAGGCAGCCCGCGCCGCCGAGGGCGGCATGACCGAGGTGGCACGGGCCGCCCACGCCGCCGCTCTCGCCGCGCTGGCCGCCACCCCCGGCCAACTCGGCGCGCTGCGCAGGGCCGGTGTGGTGGACGCGGGCGGCCTCGGCCTGGTCGCGCTGCTCGGCGCGCTCTGCGAGGTCGTCACCGGCGAGCCCCCCACCGACCGGCCGGTCTCCGGCACGGGCACCTCCTTCCGCCACGCGCACGTACCGGAAGCCGCCGACCCCGACGCCGAGCCCTGCGCCGACGGTTCCGCGTTCGGCGCCGACGGACCCGCGTTCGAGGTGATCTTCCTGCTGGAGGGCACCGACGCCACCGTGGACGTGCTGCGCGGCCGGCTCGACGCGCTCGGCGACTCGCTGGTCGTGGTCGGCGGCGACGGCCTGTGGAACGTCCACGTCCACGTGGACGACGTCGGGGCCGCGCTGGAGGCCGCGATCGACGCCGGGCGGCCGTACCGGATCAGGGTCACGCACTTCGGCGACCAGGCCCGGCGGCCGCGCGGCGAGCGAGCCGTACGCGCCGTGGTCGCCGTCGTCCGCGGCGACGGCCTCGCCGAGCTGTGCGCCCAGGCCGGCGCGACCGTGGTCGCCCTACGCCCGGGGGAGCGGCCCGCCAGCGGCGAGATCGCCGCCGCCATCCGCCGCGCGCACGCCCGCGAGGTCGTCCTGCTGCCCAACGACACCGAGTTGCGGCACGTGGCGGGAGCCGCCGCCGAACAGGCCAGGGCCGACGGCGTACGGGTCGCCCTGATCCCCACCCGCTCGGCCGTGCAGGGCCTGTCCGCGCTCGCCGTCCACGAGCCGAGCCGCCGCTTCGACGAGGACGTGGTCGCCATGACCGCGGCCGCCGGCGCCACCCGCTACGCCGAACTCGCCGTCGCCGAGCACCAGTCCTGGACCACCGCCGGGATCTGCCAGGCCGGCGACATCCTCGGCCTGATCGAGGACGACGTCGCCGTCATCGGCGCCGACCTCGCCGAGACCGCGGTCGCCACGCTGGAACGGATGCTCACCGCCGGCGGCGAACTCGTCACCCTCGTCCTCGGCCCCACCGCCCCACCCGACCTCGCCGACCGCCTCCGCGCCCACGTCCACGACCACCACCTCGCGGTCGACACGGTCACCTACGAAGGCGGCGACACGGCCACCCCTCTCCTCATCGGCGTGGAGTAGCGAGGGTCCTACGGTGGTCAGGACCGGTTCCCGGAGCGGGCGCCGTTACGTGCGAGCCGTTCTTACGTGTGGGGCACCCGCTCAGCCCCTTTTTTGCCGCCGGCTCGCCTCCGGGCGCTTAGATCCGGTGTCGACGGTCGATCGTGCTCGATCGCTCGTTCCTCACGATCTCCGCGCGTTCTCCACTTTCGACACCGGCGCGCCCTTTGGCTCGCCGGCTACAACGTCGAACCGTTCTTACGCGTAGGCACCCGGTCCGGTGCGGCGCAGCGTAAGAACGGCTCCCACGTGACGGCGCCCCACACGTAGGAACGACACCCCCCGTCACCGGGCCGGCCCGTGTGGCTCGTGCCGTTGTCGGCGCGGTGCGCAAAGATTGGGCGTGATGACTGGGAACCCGCTGGACGACCCGCTGCGCAAGCTCGTCGGTGACCGTACGGCCAAGGTGCTCGACGAGCACCTCGGGCTGCGCACGACGGGGGATCTGCTGCACCACTACCCGCGGCGGTACGCGGAGCGCGGCGAGCTGACGCGGCTGGCGGACCTGCCGGTCGACGAGTACGTCACCGTGGTCGCGCAGATCGCGAAGGCGGACAAGCGGACGTACGGCGGAGGGTCCGGGGTGCGGTTGGAGGTCGTGGTGACCGACGGCAGCGGCTCGCTCACCCTGGTCTTCTTCAGCAAGGCCGCGCACGCCCACGCGCACCGGCTGCTGCCCGGCCGCCGCGGAATGTTCTCCGGCAAGGTCTCGGTCTTCAACCGCACCCGGCAACTCGCCCACCCGGACTACCAGTTGCTCGACGCGGAGGCCGATGACGGCCCGGACGCGAAGGACGCGGTCGACGCGTTCGCGAACCGGCTGATCCCGCTGTACCCGGCGGTGAAGCAGATCACGTCCTGGCGGATCGCCCAGGCCGTGGACACCGCGATCGACTCGCTCGGCGCGATCGGCTGGGCCGGGGTCGGCGAGCCGCTGCCGGCGGAGCTGCGGGCCGGGCGGGACCTGGTGGCGCTGCCCGAGGCGCTGGAGAAGGTGCACCGGCCGCGCACCAAGCGGGACATCGAGGTGGCCCGGCAGCGGCTGAAGTGGGACGAGGCGTTCGTGCTCCAGGTGGCGCTGGCCCGGCGCCGGGCCGACGAGTCGGCGCTGCCCGCGGTGCCGCGGGTGCCGGGTGAGGACGGGCTGCTGACGGCGTTCGACGGGCGACTGCCGTTCACGTTGACCGAGGGCCAGCAGGCGGTGTCGGCCGAGGTCTTCGCGGACCTGGCCACCGACCACCCCATGCACCGGCTGCTCCAGGGCGAGGTCGGCTCCGGCAAGACCCTGGTGGCGCTGCGCGCGATGCTCGGCGTGGTGGACACCGGCGGCCAGGCGGCGATGCTCGCGCCGACCGAGGTGCTCGCCCAGCAGCACCACCGCTCGATCACCGAGATGATGGGCGACCTGGCGGAGTCCGGCATGCTCGGCGGCTCCGAACTGGGCACCAAGGTGGTGCTGCTGACCGGTTCGATGGGTGCGGCGGCCCGCAGGCAGGCGCTGCTCGACCTGATCAGCGGGGACGCGGGCATCGTGATCGGCACCCACGCGCTGATCGAGGACAAGGTGAAGTTCCGCGACCTGGGGCTGGTGGTCGTGGACGAGCAGCACCGCTTCGGGGTGGAGCAGCGCGACGCGCTGCGCGCGAAGGCCGAACAGCCGCCGCACCTGCTGGTGATGACGGCCACCCCCATCCCGCGCACGGTCGCGATGACCGTCTTCGGCGACCTGGAGACCTCGGTGCTCGACCAGTTGCCCGTCGGGCGCTCCCCGATCGCCACCCACGTGGTGCCGGCCGCGGAGAAGCCGCACTTCCTCGCGCGGGCCTGGGAACGGGTCCGCGAGGAGGTCGAGTCCGGCCACCAGGCGTACGTGGTCTGCCCGCGGATCGGCGACGAGGAGGACGCGAAGGCCGCCGCGAAGGCCGCGGGCGGCAGCGGGAAGGCGAGCGGCAAGGCGGCCGCGAAGGGCGCCGCTGACGAGGGCGAGGAGCGCCGCCCGCCGCTGGCCGTGCTCGATGTCGCCGACCAGCTCGCCAAGGGCCCGCTGAGCGGCCTGCGGGTCGAGGCCCTGCACGGCAGGATGGCCCCCGACGCCAAGGACGACGTGATGCGCCGGTTCGCCGCCGGCGGCGTCGACGTGCTGGTGGCGACCACCGTCATCGAGGTGGGGGTCAACGTGCCGAACGCCACCGCGATGGTGATCATGGACGCCGACCGGTTCGGCGTCTCCCAGCTGCACCAGCTGCGCGGCCGGGTCGGCCGCGGCAGCGCCCCCGGGCTGTGCCTGCTGGTCTCCGAGGCGCCCGAGGCGAGCCCGGCCAGGACCCGGCTCGACGCGGTCGCCCGCACCCTCGACGGCTTCGAGCTGTCCCGGATCGACCTGGAGCAGCGCCGGGAGGGCGACGTGCTCGGCCAGGCCCAGTCCGGCAGCCGCTCCAGCCTGCGGGTCCTCGCCGTCATCGAGGACGAGGACGTGATCGCCGCGGCCCGCGACGAGGCCACCGCGCTGGTCGCAGCCGACCCCGACCTGGCCGGACACCCCGACCTGCGCAGCGCGCTGGAGAGCCTGCTCGACGCGGACCGCGAGGAGTACCTGGAGAAGGGCTGACGACCCGGCGCATCAGGTCGTACGCCGGAAGGTTCAACCGCCGCCTCCCGGGGCCGCGACCGCCCGGACCGCGATCCCCGGGCGGCGCCCGCACACCCGACGGGTAGGGTCGGAGCTGTGAGCAAGTCATGACCCGCGTGATCGCCGGAGCGGCCGGCGGCCGGCGGCTGGCCGTCCCCCCGGGCAACGGCACCCGCCCCACCTCCGACCGGGCCAAGGAGGCGCTCTTCTCCACCTGGGAGTCGCTGCGCGGCACCCTGGAAGGGGCCAGAGTGCTCGACCTGTACGCGGGTTCGGGCGCGGTCGGCCTGGAGGCGCTGTCCCGCGGCGCCGCCCACGTCCTCCTGGTCGAGGCGGACCCGCGCGCCGCCCAGGTGGTCCGGGAGAACGCCACCGCCCTGAAGCTGCCCGGCGCCGAGGTGCGTCCGGGCCGCGCCGAGAAGGCGGTGGCCGGGCCGCCGTCCGGCCCCCCGTACGACACGGTTTTCCTCGATCCGCCCTACGACGTGCCGGACGACGAGCTGCGGGAGATCCTGCTCACACTCCTGGCCAACGGCTGGTTGACCACGGACGCACTCGTCACCGTGGAACGCAGGACGCGCGGCGGTGTCTTCGGCTGGCCCGACGGCTTCGCCGGGCTGCGCTCGCGCAAGTACGGCGAGGCGACTCTTTGGTACGGTCGCGCCGCCGAAGTTACCGCCGGGTCATGAAGTCGTGCGCCCGGCAGCGCAGATGCGGGTCGGCCCGGCCCGCACGAGTCCCTGTGAGCCCGCCATGAACCGCAGCACCCGCCCGACCGGTACGGAGAGCGAGGAGCCAGTCTTGCGCCGCGCAGTCTGTCCGGGGTCCTTCGACCCCATCACCAACGGACACCTCGACATCATCGCCCGCGCCTCCCGGCTGTACGACACCGTGTACGTCGCCGTGATGATCAACAAGGCCAAGCAGGGCCTGTTCGACATCGACCGGCGGATCGCGCTGATCGAGGAGGTCACCGCGGACCTCGGCAACGTCCGGGTGGAGTCCTTCCACGGCCTGCTCGTCGACTTCTGCAAGCAGCGCGAGATCCCCGCCATCGTCAAGGGACTGCGGGCGGTCAGCGACTTCGACTACGAGTTGCAGATGGCCCAGATGAACATCGGCCTGTCCGGCGTGGAGACGCTCTTCGTGCCCACCAACCCCGCCTACAGCTTCCTGTCCTCCAGTCTGGTCAAGGAAGTCGCCCAATGGGGCGGCGACATCTCCCACTTGGTCCCCCCGCCGGTCCTCGACGCGCTCAACGCCCGGCTCCGGCAGCAGTAGGCTTTGCCGCTGTGGACGTCCAGAAGAAGCTCGATGAGATCACGGCGACCGTCAGCAGTGCGCGGTCCATGCCGATGTCGGCCTCCTGCGTGGTGAACCGGGCCGAACTGCTCGCGATGCTCGAAGAGGTCGCCGCGGCGCTCCCGGACTCTCTGTCCCAGGCCCAGGAACTCCTCGGCGACCGCGAGCAGATGGTCCAGCAGGCCCGCGCCGAGGCGCAGCGGATCATCGAGTCCGCGCACGCCGAGCGCGGCTCCATGGTCTCGGACACCCAGATCGCCCGGCAGTCCCAGGACGAGGCCGAGCGGATCATCGCCGAGGCCCGCCGCGAGGCCGACGAGATCCGTGCCGAGGCGGACGACTACGTCGACAGCAAGCTCGCCAACTTCGAGGTGGTCCTCACCAAGACCATCGGCTCGGTCGACCGGGGCCGCGAGAAGCTGCTCGGCCGCGACCCGTACGCCGAGGACGGCCAGGGCGGCGCGGGCCTCGCGGAGGACGACCCG
This sequence comes from Streptomyces sp. NPDC088194, assembly GCF_040702025.1. Taxonomy (NCBI): domain Bacteria; kingdom Bacillati; phylum Actinomycetota; class Actinomycetes; order Kitasatosporales; family Streptomycetaceae; genus Streptomyces; species Streptomyces sp. NPDC088194. The sequence continues at coordinate 38,141 of NZ_JBFBIV010000075.1, forward strand.
GAGGCCCCCGAGCGCAGCTCCGACCCGGAGACGCTGCGCCGCCGCGCCGACGAGTACGTCGACACCAAGATGCGCGCCTTCGAGGCGGTGCTCAGCAAGACCCTCCAGGCGGTCGGCCGGGGCCGGCTCAAGCTCACCGGCCACAACCCGATCGACGACCTCGCCGCGCAGATGGCCGCCGCCGACGCGGCCGAGGGCGGCCCCGAGGTCCACCGGCAGTCCGACGACGAGTTCATGGCCGGTCTCGCCGCGCCCTCCGCCGACGGCCAGGCCGACCTGTCGCAGTACGGCTACACCCCGGCCGCGGCTGCGGCCGCCGCCGCTGCCGCGCAGCCGGCCCCGCCGCAGCAGGCCGAGCCGGGCTACGACCCCGAGCCGGGTTACGAGCCCGACCCCGCCTACGAGCCCGACCCCGCCTACGGCTACCAGCAGCAGGACGTGTACGCGCAGCAGCCCCAGCAGGGCGCCTATCCGCAGGTCCCGCAGCCGCTGCCGCCCCAGCAGGGCCAGCAGGAGTACGCGCAGGCCGGCTACGACCCGTACGGCGGCCAGCAGCAGGGCTACGACTACCCGCAGCTGGGGGTCCCCCCGACGGAGGCCGGGGGATACGACCCGCAGTACCCGCAGCAGCAGCCGCAGATCCCGTACCAGCAGCAGGGCCAGGAGTACGGCCAGCAGCAGCCGGGCCAGCAGCCCGGGCAGCAGCCCGCCGCGCTGGACGAGACCAGCTTCTTCGACACCGGGATGATCGACCTCAACCGGCTCCGGGAGCTGGAACAGGGGTTGTGAGCAGCCCGCCGAGCAGGGGCTGAACCCTCCGGGACCGCTCTGTTTGGGTCCGGGCGAAGTGTCCAGTATCCTGTTGGCTCCAGCCGTGTCACGCACCGGCGCTTCGGCCTGCCCGTCCATCCGGGCCCCTCACCGGGGTTCGCGCGGACGCGGCCGTATCGTTGCAGGCCGTACCGATGAAAGCAGGAAGCCCTGAACACCCGCCTCGACCACCGCAACCCCCTCGTGTTCGACACACACGAGCTGGGTCGGCGTCCTGGTGCGATGAAGAAGGTCTCCCGCACGGTCTCCGCGCCCAAGGACCTCGGCATCGCCGATGTCATCTGGGTGCCGGAGGGCAATGACGTCGAGCTGGAGCTCCGCCTGGAGTCGGTCATGGAGGGTGTGCTGGTCACCGGCACCGCCCATGCACCGCTGACGGGGGAGTGCACCAGGTGCCTGGAGCCGCTAGAGCGCGAGCTGGACGCGGAGTTCCAGGAGATGTTCTCCTACCCCGACGCCGACACCCGGACCGCCCGCAGGGACGAAGCCGGTGACGACGCCGCGGCCTCCGAGGAGGACGACGTGCTGTATCTCGAGGACGACCTGTTCGACCTCGAACCCGTGCTGCGGGACGCGGTGGTGCTCGCACTGCCCATGCAGCCGGTGTGCCGGGAGGACTGCCCGGGCCTGTGCTCCCAGTGCGGAGCGCGGCTCGCCGACGACCCGGACCACCACCACGAGGCGACCGACATCCGTTGGGCCGCCTTGCAGGACTTCCAGCAGAACGGCACCGGAGACGGTGCCGACGAGAACCAGGAGAAGTAGCCGTGGCTGTTCCGAAGCGGAAGATGTCGCGCAGCAACACGCGCCACCGCCGTTCGCAGTGGAAGGCTGCGCCCGTGAGCCTGGTGGCATGCGAGCGCTGCCACGAGCCGAAGCTCCAGCACATCGCGTGCCCGAGCTGCGGCACCTACAACCGTCGTCAGGTCCTCGAGGTCTGATCGGCAGGTGACAGGCTCAGTGTCCTCCACGTCCTCCACGCCCGACGCTCCGGTGTCGAAGAAGGCCGCCACGGACAAAGCCTCGTCCCACACGCTTCTGGAAGGGCGGCTCGGGTACCACCTCGAGCCCGCCCTTCTGGTGCGTGCGCTGACCCACCGCTCGTACGCGTACGAGAACGGCGGGCTGCCCACCAACGAGCGGCTGGAGTTCCTGGGGGACTCCGTGCTCGGCCTGGTGGTCACCGACACCCTCTACCGCACCCACCCCGATCTCCCCGAGGGCCAGTTGGCCAAGCTCCGGGCAGCGGTGGTCAACTCGCGGGCCCTTGCCGGGGTCAGTCGCGGGCTCGACCTGGGCGCGTTCATCCGGCTCGGCCGTGGTGAAGAGGGAACCGGTGGACGGGACAAGGCATCCATCCTGGCGGACACCCTCGAAGCGGTCATCGGCGCGGTCTATCTCGACCAGGGCCTCGACGCGGCTTCGGCTCTTGTCCATCGACTCTTCGACCCCCTGATCGAGGAGTCCTCCAATCTCGGCGCCGGCCTGGACTGGAAGACCTCTCTCCAGGAACTCACCGCCGCCGAAGGTCTCGGCGTCCCCGAGTACGTCGTCTCCGAGTCCGGCCCCGACCACGAGAAGACCTTCACGGCTGCCGCCCGCGTCGGTGGTGTCGAGTACGGCACCGGCACCGGCCGCAGCAAGAAGGAAGCGGAGCAGCAGGCCGCGGAAGCGGCATGGCGCTCCATCCGAGAAGCGTCCAACTCGCCTGCGGGCTGAACCGCGTCTCATCCGCCGGGCGGGCTGATCCTCATCAGCCCGCCCGGCGTCTGAGGACCAAGGGGCGGGCGGGGAAGGAAACCGTGCCCGAACTACCAGAGGTGGAAGTCGTCCGCCGCGGCCTCGCCAAGTGGGCCGCCGGCCGTACCGTCGCCCGGGCCACCGTCCTGCACCCGCGTGCCGTCCGCCGCCACCCCGCGGGCGCCGACGACTTCACGCACCGCCTCACCGGCGTCACCCTCGCCGCCCCGCACCGCCGCGGCAAGTACCTCTGGGTCCCGCTCACCGAGGACACCGCGATGGTCGCCCACCTCGGCATGAGCGGCCAGTTCCTGATCCGCCCCGAGGACGCCCCCGCGGAGAAGCACCTGCGGGTCCGCCTGGAGTTCGAGGACACCGAGGGCACCGACCTGCGCTTCGTGGACCAGCGCACCTTCGGCGGGCTCTCCGTGCACGACACCGTCCCGGGCGACCCGGAGCAACTGCCGCAGCCGCTCGCGCACATCGCCCGCGACCCGATCGACCCCGCCTTCGACGACGACGCCTTCCACGCGGCGCTGCGCCGCAAGAAGACCACGATCAAGCGGGCGTTGCTCGACCAGACGCTGATCAGCGGCGTCGGCAACATCTACGCGGACGAGGCGCTGTGGCGCACCAAGCTGCACTACGACCGCCCGACCGCCACGCTGACCCGCCCGCGCACCGCCGAACTCCTCACCCACATCCGGGAGGTGATGGGTGACGCGCTGGCCGCCGGCGGCACCAGCTTCGACAGCATGTACGTCAACGTGAACGGCGAGTCGGGCTACTTCGACCGCTCCCTGGACGCGTACGGCCGCGAGGACGAGCCGTGCCGCCGCTGCGGCACCCCGATCCGGCGCAGGGCGTGGATGAACCGCTCCAGCTACTTCTGCCCGCGCTGTCAGCCGGTGCCGCGCGCCTCGTCGTAGCGCCCGCGTGCGGCCAGCACGTCGGGCATCCGGTCCTCGACCAGCGTGATGAGGGCGAGCAGCCGGTCGGTGGTCTCCCGCCCGAGCGGACTGAGCCGGTACTCGACGTGCGGCGGGTTGACCGGCTGCGCGTCGCGGATCACCAGCCCGTCGCGCTCCAGCGCCTGGAGGGTCTGGGAGAGCATCTTCTCGCTCACCCCGTCCACCCTGCGCCGCAGCGCGTTGAACCGCAGGGTGTCGTGGGCGAGCGCGGTCAGCGTGAGGATGCCCCAGCGCCCGGTGACGTGCTCCAGCGTGGCGCGCGAGGGGCAGTTCCGCGAGAACACGTCGAACGCGTCCGGCGGCCCGCCCCGCTCGGTCCCGGGCTCTGCCGCCTGCTCCACCACCTCGCTCATGGCTCCCAGCTTAGCCGGGCCGGCGCTTTCCGCCAGGTTGCGCTTTCGCCGGAGCAGCGTGTCCGATCGCAGGCGGCGGGCGGCGGGCGGCGGGCGGCGGGCGGAGGGCGGAGGGCGGCGGGTGTGGCGGGTGAGTGCGAGGGGCCGTCTGCGGGTGGCGGGGGCCGTCCGCGGCGCGGGGCATGCCGTTGCCCCTGGCGGCAAGAGTAGGTCATCGCGGCGGCGCGGTCGCCGAGGTTGTCCTCCCGCAGCTCGCCCAGCACCCGGCCCAGCGCC
>NZ_JBFBIV010000076.1:0-42080 GCF_040702025.1 Streptomyces sp. NPDC088194
AGCGGCGCCGCCGGGCGCTGGCCGCGCTGTCCCTGGTCGGCCTCGCCGACCGCGTCGACCACCGGCCCAACGAACTGTCCAGCACGCTGTGCGCGCCCCTCGCACGTCCGCCCGCCGCCAATACCGCCAACACCCTGTTGACCTGGTCAAAGATCGGCAATTCAACCGCGCGGCCCGCATCCCGCCCGGCGCCGGGTCGTTGGCAGTTACGTGTACAGCTTCGACGCCTCCTCCCGAGCCCCTTACCAGCGCTACATCCCGTCCATGCGCACGGCGCAGGACGCGACCGGAGGCGGTGCGTCGAACACGCCGATCTACGATGCGCTGTACTCGGAATACCGCAGGCTGTTCCGGGCCCTCCCCGGCGATCGCAGCGGCGAGGAATCGCTGCAGTTCAAGGGGTTCGCGGCCTGGCACGCGGAGTACCCGCCCTTCGCGCCGGGCGGCCGCCACCGCGGTGACCCGGGCGGCGCGGCCGGGACCGGAAACGGCGGGGTGAGCGGGGCGAACGGCGGCCCGGGCGGCGGGGCGAACGGCTCGGGCGGCGCCGCGAACGGGTCCGGCGGCCGGACCGGGCGGCGCGGCGGCGCGAACGACGACGGCCCGGCGGCTCTGCCCCCGGGCCGCGGCGACAACCGGATGCGGTAGCGGGAGCCGGCGGGCGGCACGGGCACATCCGGCAGCGGCCCGGCGCGGCGACCGCCGACAACCAGCGCGACCGCCGCGACCGCCGCCGACAACCGCCGCGACCGCCGACAATCACCGGCGACCGCCGATACGCGCCGGGGAGGTCCGTGGGCCGCGGCTCGTACCGCCGCGGCCCGCGGCGCCGTTACTTCTTCCGGCCCCGCTTCTCCCGCACCCGCACCGACACCTGGATCGGCGTGCCCTCGAAGCCGAACTCCTCGCGCAGCCGGCGCTCGACGAACCGGCGGTAACCCGCCTCCAGGAAGCCGGACGCGAAGAGCACGAAACGCGGCGGCCGGGTGCCCGCCTGGGTGCCGAACAGGATGCGCGGCTGCTTGCCCCCGCGGATCGGGTGCGGGTGGCCGGAGACCAGCTCGCCGAGGAACGCGTTCAGCCGTCCGGTCGGCACCCGGGTCTCCCAGCCGGCCAGCGCGGTCTCGATCGCCGGGACCAGCTTCTCCATGTGCCGCCCGGTCCGCGCCGAGACGTTGACCCGGGGCGCCCACTGCACCTGGACGAGGTCGCGCTCGATCTCGCGTTCCAGGTAGTAGCGGCGCTCCTCCTCCATCAGGTCCCACTTGTTGTACGCGATGACGACGGCCCGGCCCGCCTCGACCGCCATCGAGATGATCCGGGTGTCCTGCTCGGTGAGCGTCTCGCTCGCGTCGACCAGGATCACCGCGACCTCGGCCTTCTCCAGCGCTGCCGCGGTGCGCAGGGAGGCGTAGTAGTCGGCGCCTTCGGTGAGGTGCACCCGCCGCCGGATGCCCGCCGTGTCGATGAACTTCCAGGTCACGCCGCCGAGCTGGATCAGCTCGTCGACCGGGTCGCGGGTGGTGCCCGCGACCTCGTTGACGACCACCCGGTCGCTGCCCGCCACCTTGTTCAGCAGCGACGACTTGCCGACGTTGGGGCGGCCGATCAGCGCGACCCGGCGCGGGCCGCCGAGGGCCTCGCCGAAGGTCATCGCGGGCGCCTCGGGCAGCGCCTCCATGATCGCGTCCAGCAGGTCGCCGGTGCCGCGGCCGTGCAGCGACGAGATCGGGTGGGGCTCGCCCAGGCCGAGGCTCCACAGCGCGTACGCGTCGGCCTCGCCGGAGGGGCCGTCCACCTTGTTGGCGGCCAGCACCACGGGCTTGCCGGCCCGGCGCAGCAGCTTCACGACCGCCTCGTCGGTGTCGGTGGCGCCCACGGTCGCGTCGACCACGAAGACCACCGCGTCGGCCGCCTCGATCGCGAACTCGGCCTGCGCGGCCACGGACGCGTCGATGCCGAGTACGTCCTGCTCCCAGCCGCCGGTGTCGACCAGCTTGAAGCGCCGGCCGTTCCAGTTCGCCTCGTAGCTGACGCGGTCGCGGGTGACGCCGGGGCGGTCCTCCACGACGGCCTCGCGGCGGCCGATGATCCGGTTCACCAGTGTCGACTTGCCGACATTGGGGCGGCCGACGACGGCGAGCACCGGAAGCGGGCCGTGGCCGGCCTCCGCGAGGTCGTCGGCGACCTCCTCCGGGTCGAAGCCCTCCTCCTCGGCGAGCTGCATGAACTCGGCGTATTCGGCGTCGCCGAGCGCGTCGGCGTCGCCGTGTTCGTATCCCTGGTCCATGAGGTCTCTCCGTCGATCAGCAAGAAGTACGTGGGCGCCGTTCCCGGTGCGGCCGGGCGGGCGCGCGGCCCGCGGGCCGGGTCGGCCGGCCGGGCCCGGGTCACGCCCGGCCGGTGGCCCGCCTGGCCTCGGCGAGGTGCGCGGACAGGTGCGCCTGGATGCGGGTGGTGGCTTCGTCGAGCGCGGTACGGGTCCGCCGCCCGCTGCCGTCGCCGGCCTCGAAGGGCTCGCCGTAGACGACGTCGATCCGGGCGCGCAGCGGCGGCAGCCCGCCGACCAGCCGGCCGCGGCGGGCGCTGCCGAGGACGGCGACCGGGACGACCGGGGCGCCCGAGCGCACCGCGAAGTACGCCAGTCCGGCCCGCAGCTGGGCGAAGTCGCCGTCGCCGCGGGTGCCCTCGGGGAAGATGCCCAGCACGCCGCCCTGCTCCAGCACGCCGAGCGCCGCGGTGATCGCACCGCGGTCGGCGCCGGAGCGGTCGACCTTGACCTGGCCGATGGAGCGCAGGAACAGGTCGAGCGGGCCGACGAACGCCTCCTTCTTCACCAGGAAGTGCAGGGGTCGCGGGCAGGTGCCGATCAGCATCGGCCCGTCGACGTTGTGGCTGTGGTTGCCCGCGAGGATGACCGGGCCGTGCGCCGGCAGCCGCCAGTCGCCGAGCACCCGGGGACGCCACAGGCCGTTCATCAGCCCGATGCCGATGCCGCGGGCCACCGCGGCGCCGCGCGCGCTCGGCAGCGGCGGCGCGGACGGCGCGCCCGCCGGTGCCGCGGGCGCCGCCAGGGTCTCGCGCTGCGTACTCACCGAGCCGCTCGCTTCTCCCCGACCAGTGCGACGACCTGCTCGACGACCTGCTCGAGGGTGAGCTCGCTGGTGTCGACCTCTATGGCGTCGTCGGCCTTGGCCAGCGGCGAGGTCTTGCGGCCGGAGTCGGCGGCGTCGCGCCGGACCAGGGCGGCCTGGGTGTCGGCGACGGACTGCGCGCCCTTCAGCTCGCCGCTGCGGCGGGCGGCGCGGACCTCGGCGGAGGCGGTGAGGAAGATCTTGACGGTGGCGTCGGGCAGCACGGTGGTGCCGATGTCACGGCCCTCGACCACGATGCCGGCGGGCGCGGCGGCGGCCGCGGCGCGCTGGATCTCCACCATCCGGGTGCGCACCTCGGGAACGGCGCTCACCGCGCTGACCGCGGCGGTGACCTCCTGGGTGCGGATCGGGCCGGAGGCGTCCAGGCCGTCCACGGTGATCGCGGGGGCGGCCGGGTCGGTGCCGGCCACGATCGCCGGCTTGCCCGCCTGGTCGGCGATGGCCAGCGGGTCGCCGACGTCCACGCCGTTGGTCAGCATCCACCAGGTGATCGCGCGGTACTGCGCGCCCGTGTCCAGGTAGCTGAGGCCCAGCCGGGACGCGACCGCCCTGGACGTGCTGGACTTGCCCGTGCCGGAGGGGCCGTCGATCGCGACGATCACCGGATTTGACACAGCGGGTGGCCTTCCTCGTGCACGGATGCGGGTGCGGGCGGGCCGGCGGGCGCCGGATGCCATCCCTCAAGGTTACCGGCCCCCCGGGTGGCCCAGCGCCACCCCGGCCGGGCGGGGCCGGGCCGAGCCGAGCCGCCGCGCCGGGGGCGGGGCGGCGCGGAACCGGTCGACGGGGCCGGGCGGGCCCCGACCGCGGCTACTGCCGCAGCGCCCAGCCGCGCTCCCGCAGCGCCGCCGACAGGACGGTGGCGCTGCGCGGCTCGACCGTCAGGTTCACCAGGCCCGCCTGCTGCCCGGTGGAGTGCTCGATCCGCACGTCCTCGATGTTGACGCCCGCGGCGCCCGCGTCCGCGAAGAGCCGGGCCAGCTCGCCGGGCTGGTCGCCGATGAGCACGGCGACGATCTCGTACGGCTTGGGGGCGGCGCCGTGCTTGCCGGGGACCTTGGCGCGGCCGGCGTTGCCGCGGCGCAGGATGTCCTCGATGCCGGCCGCGCCGCCGCGCCGCTTGCCGTCGTCGGCGGACTGCAGGGAGCGCAGCGCGGTGACGGTCTCGGTGAGGTCGGCGGCCAGGGCGTCGAGCACATCGGCGACCGGACCGGGGTTGGCGGCCAGGATGTCCATCCACATGCCCGGCTCGGACCCGGCGACGCGGGTGACGTCGAGGATGCCCTGCCCGCACAGGCGTACGGCGGCGTCCTCGGCGTGTTCCAGGCGGGCGGCGACCATGCTGGAGACGAGCTGCGGGGTGTGCGAGACGAGCGCGACGGCGCGGTCGTGCGCGTCGGCGTCCATCACGACGGGGACCGCGCGGCACAGGGCGACCAGTTCCAGGGCGAGGTTGAGCACCTCGGTGTCGGTGCCCGCGGTGGGGGTGAGCACCCAGGGGCGGCCCTCGAAGAGGTCGGCGCTCGCCGCCAGCGGGCCGGAGCGCTCCCGGCCTGCCATGGGGTGGGTGCCGATGTAGCGGGTCAGGTCGCAGCCCGCGGCGTCCAGCTCGCGGCGCGGGCCGCCCTTGACGCTGGCCACGTCCAGGTACCCGCGGCCCAGGCCCGCAGCGATCACCTCGGCGAGGGTGGTGGCCACATGGGCGGGCGGCACCGCCACGATCACCAGGTCCACGGGGTGCGGCGGCTGCCCCGAGGAGCCCGCGCCGAGCGCCTCCGCGGTACGCGCTACGGATTCGTCGTGGTCCCTCAGGTACACGTCGACACCGCGGTCGCTGAGGGCGAGCGCGGCCGAGGTGCCCATCAGGCCGGTTCCGATGACGAGGGCGGTCCTCACGAAGGTGTCCTTGCGGGGTGCGGCGGCGGGAGTACGGGCCGGCGGTACGGTCCGCGACCAGCGTAGCCAGGGCGCGGGGCCGGCGCGGGGCGGACCGCGGACCGAGACGGGGCGGAGCCGTACGGCGGGGCCCCGGGCTTCCCTGGCGTCCCACCGGTCCCGCCCGTTGCGGGTCGCCCGTGGTCACCGCGGGGAAGGTGAAAATCGCGCGCCCGGTCCGATGAGATGACCATAATCGCCCTCATGCGCGATTCGCTGGGGGACGACGTGGGGCACGAACTGGTCAGGGACCACACGGTCTACGCGTGCGTGATGGGCTCGCGCGCCTTCGGACTGGCCACGGACGCCAGCGACACGGACCGGCGCGGGGTGTTCGTGGCGCCGACCCCGCTGTTCTGGCGGCTGGACAAGCCGCCCACCCATGTCACCGGGCCGCGGGACGAGCAGTTCTCCTGGGAGCTGGAGCGCTTCTGCGTGCTCGCGCTGCGCGGCAACCCGAACGTGCTGGAGTGCATGCACTCCCCCATCGTCGAGCACGTCGACGCGACCGGCCGCGAACTGCTCGATCTGCGGGGCGCGTTCCTCTCCCGCCGCGCCGAGGCCTCCTTCCGCGGGTACGCCGCCCAGCAGCTCGGCAAGCTCGAAGCGGACCTGCGCACCCACGGCCGGCCCCGCTGGAAGCACGCGATGCACCTGCTGCGGCTGCTGCTGAGCTGCCGCGACCTGCTGCGCACCGGCCGGCTCGGCATCGACGCGGGCGAGCACCGCGACCGTCTCCTCGCGGTCAAGCGCGGCGAACTCGGCTGGGACGAGATCCGCGCCTGGACCCGCACCCTCCACGAGGAGATCGACGCCGCCTCCAGCCGCACCCCTCTCCCGCCCGAGCCGGACCGCACCCGCGTCGAGGACTTCCTGATCCGCGTCCGCGGCACCTCCGCCGTCCCCGCCCTGCCGCCGCTGGTGCCCGACGCCAGCCACTCCTCGTGACCGCTCGTCCTGGGCGCACCTCGTAACCGCTACTCCCGGCCGCTCGCGCTCACACGGCGGCCTCGCGGGTGCGGACCACCAGGTCGTGGAGAGCGTCCTGGGCGGTGGGGCGGTCCGGGAGCCGGGAGGTGTCCTGGGCAGCGGTCAGGGTGCCGTGCAGGGCTTCGACGTCGGCGCCGAGCCGGCCCGCGGGCAGTCCGGGGGTGGGCGCGTGCTCGGCCTCGGCCTTGGCCGCGATCAGGTCCGGGAGGTAGGCGGGCGCCTCGGGTACTTCCGCCAGGAGGGTGGGGAGGTGGGACAGCACGCGCCCGGTGCGCATCAGGTGGATGCCGGTGAGCAGCACCCGGAACGTGTAGAGGAGCGGCTTGAGTTCGCCGTTCTTGAGGTGCAGACGCCACTGGGTGGCGGCGAAGCCGCGGTAGTGGTGGGCGTGGCCGGCGGTGATCACGCCGGGCGCCAGCGCGGCGAGCTCGGCGTGGACACCGGTGGTGTGGACGACCAGCGGGGAGAGCAGCTGCTCCAGCACGTAGCCGTTGCGGCGCAGCATCAGCCGGACGAACTTCAGCATGTCGTGGGTGACCAGGTCCAGGTCGAGGCTCCCGCGCTGCCACATCCGGGTCCTGGTCGGCTCGCCCTCGTGCAGGCCGATCACCTCGCGCAGCGGCAGCAGGTGCACCCCGCGCAGGTCGACGTCGGAGTCCTGGGAGGGGAATCCGTACAGGTGCGCGCCGGAGACGGTGACGAACAGCAGCTCGGGGCCGCTGCCCAGCAGGTCGCTGACGGCGGGGGCGAGGTCGGGCACCTGTGCGGCGGAGAGCGTGGCCAGAGCGGCGACGGGGGCGGTGGCGGAGGAGGCGGGCGCGGTCATGCGCCCATCCAACCGCCAGACGCGGACGCGTGGCGAGGCGGCGGGCACGGGTAAGTGGCCGCCGCCTGGAGGGCGCCCCTTACCGGGGGGCGCCTGCCGTCGCGTTCCCGTCGCGTTCTACAGGTCGACCTCGCCCATGAGCATGCCGACCTCGGTGTTGGTGAGGCGGCGCAGCCAGCCGGACTTCTGGTCGCCGAGGGGAATCGGCCCGAAGCTGGTGCGCACCAGCTTGTCGACGGGGAAGCCGGCCTCGGAGAGCATGCGGCGGACGATGTGCTTGCGGCCCTCGTGGAGGGTGACCTCGACCAGGTAGTTCTTGCCGGTGTTCTGCACGATCCGGAAGTGGTCGGCGCGTGCCCAGCCGTCCTCCAGCTCGATGCCGTTCTTGAGCTGCTTGCCCAGGTCGCGGGGCAACGGGCCCTGGATGGCGGCGAGATAGGTCTTCTTCACGCCGTAGCGCGGGTGGGTCAGCCGGTGGGCCAGCTCGCCGTGGTTGGTGAGCAGGATCAGGCCCTCGGTCTCGGTGTCGAGCCGGCCGACGTGGAAGAGCCGGGTGTCGCGGTTGGTGACGTAGTCGCCGAGGCACTGCCGCCCGTCGGGGTCCTCCATGGTGGAGACCACACCGGCCGGCTTGTTGAGCGCGAAGAACAGGTACGACTGCGTGGCGACGGTGAGCCCGTCGACCTTCACCTCGTCGTGGTCGGGGTCGACCCGCATGCCCTGCTCGGTGACGATCTCGCCGTTCACCTCGACGCGGTGCTGCTCGATCAGTTCCTCGCAGGCCCGCCGCGAGCCCATGCCGGCCCTGGCCAGCACCTTCTGCAGCCGTTCGCCCTCCTGCTCGGCGCCGGGGAAGGTCTTGGGCGTCTTGACCTGCGGCTTGTTGTGCCGCTCGCGGTTGCGCTGCTCGATCTGGGCGTCGAGTTCGCGCGGCCGGGCCGGGACCGGCTTGCGGCCGCGGTTGCCGGTCGGCCGGGCACCGGGCTTGGCGCGGCCCGCGTCCTTGGTGCGGGGCATGCCGCCGGGCTTGTTCGCACCGGACTGGCCGGTGCCGCCGACGTCGTAGCGGCGCTCCTCCGGACGCGGCTTGCGGGGACGCCCCGGCTCCTCGCCGCGCCGGTCGGCGGAGCCGCCGCCGCTGCCGCCGCGGGGTTTCCGGTTGCCGCCGCTGTTCCTGTCGCTGCTTCGCATCAAGGTTCCGTAATCGAGGTGATCGAGTTCGAGTTCGTCGGTGGATCGTCCGGGGCGTCCGGATCGAAGGACGGGAGCCCTTCCGCGGACTCCGCCTCGACCGCTTCCGCCTCCGGCAGGAACGGGGCGAGCTCGGGCAGCTCGTCAAGGCTGCGCAGGCCCATACGTTCCAGGAAGTAGTTCGTCGTCCTGTACAGGATCGCACCTGTCTCGGGTTCCGTCCCACCTTCCTCCACCAGCCCGCGCTGGAGCAGGGTGCGCATCACGCCGTCGCAGTTCACTCCGCGCACCGCCGAGACCCGGGACCGGCTCACCGGCTGCCGGTACGCCACCACGGCCAGCGTCTCCAGCGCGGCCTGGGTCAGCCGGGCCTGCTGGCCGTCCAGCACGAAGCTCTCCACTGCCGGCGAGAAGGCCGGCCGGGTGTAGAAGCGCCAGCCGCCCGCGACCAACCGCAGGTCAAAGCCCCGGCCCTCGCGGGTGTAGTCGTCGGACAGCTCGCGGAGCGCCTTGCCGACCGCCCGCCGAGGCCGGCCCAGCACCTTCGCCAGGTGCTCCTCGGTCGCGGGCTCGTCCACCACCATCAGCACCGCCTCCAGCGCCGGCCTCAGCTCCAGCTCGGCGGTCGCGGCGGCGAGCAGCCCGGCCGGGGCGGCCTCACCGGCGGCGGCAGCGGCTTCGGCGGCGGCTCGCGTGAGGTCGGTCACGTCGGTCATCACTGCTCTCCCTTCCCGGCGGCGCCGGGCTCGGTGGTGTCGTCGGCAGCGGTGGCGGCCTGAGCGCCCGAGGCAGGGCCGCTCGCGCCAGGGCCGGCCCCGGGACGACCGGCCCCGGTACGGCTGGCCTCCGTACGACCGGCGTCCGTACGGCTGCCCGCCGGGGCGGCCTCCTGGTCGAACTCGTCCGTCACCAGGGGCGCCGCGTCCTCGGCCGTGCCCGTCCAGCGCACCTGGAGCGCGCCCAGCGCCTCCTCCTGGTCCAGCGCGACCGCCTTCTCCCGGTACAGCTCCAGCAGCGCCAGGAAGCGGGCCACGACCGTGAGCGTGTCCGCCGCGTCGGCGGTCAGCTCCCCGAAGCTCGCCGCGCCCCGCTCGCGCAGTATGGCGATCACGTGCTCGGCCTGCTCCCGCACGCTCACCAGCGGCGCGTGGATGTGGTCCACGTACACCTGGGGCTTCGGCTTGGGCTGCATCGCCTTCACCGCGAGGCGCGCGAACCGCTCGGGGCCGATGCTCAGCACCACCTCCGGCAGCAACTCCGCGTGCTGCGGCTCCAGTCCGACGGTACGGGGGTGGCGCAGCGCCTCCTGCTCCAGCCGCTCCGCGAAGATCGCCGCGATCTGCTTGTACGCGCGGTACTGGAGCAGCCGTGCGAACAGCAGGTCCCGCGCTTCCAGCAGCGCGAGGTCCGCCTCGTCCTCCACCTCCGCGGCGGGCAGCAGCCGGGCCGCCTTCAGGTCCAGCAGGGTGGCCGCGACCACGAGGAACTCCGTGGTCTGGTCGAGGTCCCAGTCCGGGCCCATCGCGTGGATGTGCGCCATGAACTCGTTGGTGACCCTCGACAGCGCGATCTCGGTCACGTCGAGCCGGTGCTTCGAGATGAGCTGGAGCAGCAGGTCGAACGGCCCCTCGAAGTTGGAGAGCCGCACGGTGAAACGGTCGCCGGCGGTTGGAGGTTCGGCTTCACCCGCTGCCTCGGGTACTTCCGGCACCACGGGTTCGGCTTCGCCCGTCCCCCCGGGTACTTCCGGCACCACAGGTTCGGCTTCTTCCGCCGCCTCGGCCACCTCCGGCACCACGGGCTCGGCTTCACCCGCTGCCTCGGGCACCTCCGGCACCACAGGCTCGGCTTCTTCCGGCGCCTGTTCCGGGGCAGCAGCCGGTTCCGGCTCGGCGGCGGCGCCGCGGCCGAGGCTGCGACGGGGGCTGGCGGGTGAGGTGGGCATCGAGGTCCTGATCGGCGACGTGGTGTAAGCAGGCTACTCGCCACAGCAGGTCGCGCCCCGTGCCCGAGCGCCGCGCCATCGTGTCTTGCCGCGCGGTTCCCCGCGCCCCTTCGGCGTGACCGCCTCCGCGCGGAGCAGCGGAGCAGCCGCACAGTCCCATGGGCGCCCCGGCGGGTCAGGGCGCCGCTGCCCGCAGGGACTAGCGTCCCCGCAGCCGACGGACCAGAATGCTCGCGTCCCCACGGGATTCGAGGTCGGCCAGCACGACGGCGACCGCCTCCCGGACGATCCGCCCGCGGTCGATCGCCAGTCCGTGCTCGCCGCGCAGCACCAGGCGGGCGTGCTCCAGGTCCATCAGCTCCTCCGCGGAGACGTAGACCGTGATCTTCTCGTCGTGGCGCTCGCGTCCGCTGGGCCTGCGGTTCTGCCGGGCCGCCTTGCGCCGGGCGGGCGCGGGCGGCTGGGGCGTCGCGGTGATCGGCGGCGGCGTGGGCTTCTGCGAGGTGACGGTCGCGGTGGCCACGGGGGTGGCCGTGGCGGCGGCCTGCACCGTGCCGTTGCGCTCGGTACTGCGGTCACCGACGCGCTCTCCGGCGCCCGGGCGGCGCTGGCCGGGCGGGACCGGGTGCGTGCCGTCGCGACCGGTGTGCTCGTCGCTCCGCGCGGGCGCGGACCCGTTCGCCGTGGGGACGGTGGAGGCGCCGGGCGCGCCGCCGTTGCCCTGCGAGCCCGGTCCGCCGGACCGCGCGTCGGCGTCCGCCTCGGCGCCATGGGACGGCGGGGGCGCCTGGAGCGCCGCACCACCGGTGGTCCGGAACAGCTCGTCGGCGCCCGGCAGACTCACTCGGCGTGGCACCGGGCGAGCACCTCCCTGGCGAGTTGGCGATAGGCGGCGGCACCGACGGAGTTGGACGCGTAGGTGGTGATCGGCTCGCCGGCCACGGTGGTCTCCGGGAAGCGCACGGTACGGCCGATGACGGTGTGGAAGACGTGGTCGTCGAACGCCTCGACCACCCGGGCCAGCACCTCGCGGCTGTGCACGGTGCGGGAGTCGTACATCGTGGCGAGGATGCCGTCGAGTTCGAGTTCGGGGTTGAGCCGCTCGCGGACCTTCTCGATCGTCTCGGTGAGCAGCGCGACCCCGCGGAGCGCGAAGAACTCGCACTCCAGCGGCACGATCACCGAGTGCGCCGCGGTCAGCGCGTTGACGGTGAGCAGGCCGAGCGAGGGCTGGCAGTCGATGACGATGTAGTCGTAGTCGGACATCAGCGGCTTGAGGGCGCGCTGGAGCGCGGACTCGCGGGCCACCTCGCTGACCAGCTGCACCTCGGCGGCGGACAGGTCGATGTTGCTCGGCAGCAGGTCCATGCCGGGCACCGCGGTCTTCAGCAGCACCTCGTCGGCGGCGAGGCCGCGTTCCATCAGCAGGTTGTAGACGGTGATGTCGAGTTCCATCGGGTTGACCCCGAGGCCTACCGACAGGGCGCCCTGCGGGTCGAAGTCGACGAGCAGCACGCGACGGCCGTACTCGGCGAGCGCGGCACCCAGGTTGATGGTCGAGGTGGTCTTGCCGACCCCGCCCTTCTGGTTGCACATCGCGATGATCTTCGCCGGGCCGTGGTCCGTGAGCGGGTTCGGGATCGGGAAGTACGGCAGCGGGCGGCCGGTGGGGCCGACGCGTTCGCGGCGCTGACGGGCGGCGTCGGGCGCGAGCGTGGCGGCGTACTCCGGGTCCGGCTCGTATTCGGCGTCCGGGTCGTAGAACTGACCGTCTTGCAGGTCGTGGTCGTCGTCGTAAGGAGCCATGGCGTAACCGGGGATTGTCTCCGTGGTCGTCGTCTCGGGCCGGCGGGACTCAAAGGTACGGACCGCAACGGAACCGACGGTCGTTCCTGGTTGACCACCTCCGGGAGCAAATGTCGACTCGTTCACAAGTCGTCTTACCTCCTTGGTGACCAGGAAACATCTAGATAGGTCAGCGTGACTACAGCCGACGTTTCGCGACTCTATGGCGTGTCGGTGGTCCGCAGCAACACAATCCGCCGGACACGGCATGATGTGTCGGGAACCGAACACCCCGCTGTCAAGGGCGTAACCACGCGAACGGCGGGGTCTCGATGGACAAGACCCCGCCGTGCAGGCGCAGTTGGCGCAACGTGCCGATGAGTGACGTTTTTTCTGCTGCCGGAGCTCAGCCCAGCACGGTGTGCAGGTCAGTGGCGTCGAGGTCGTGCGCCTCGGCGACAGGGCCGTAAACGACCTGCCCCTCATGGGTGTTGAGGCCGAGGGCGAGTGCCGCGTCGCGCCGCAGCGCCTCGCGCCAGCCGCGGTCGGCGAGTTCGACGATGTACGGCAGCGTCACGTTGGTGAGCGCGTAGGTCGAGGTGTTGGGCACCGCGCCGGGCATGTTGGCCACGCAGTAGAAGACCGAGTCGTGCACGGTGAAGGTCGGTTCGGCGTGCGTGGTGGGACGCGAGTCCTCGAAGCAGCCGCCCTGGTCGATCGCGATGTCGACAAGTACAGATCCCTGCTTCATCCGCGAGACCAGCTCGTTGGTGACCAGCTTGGGCGCCTTGGCGCCGGGCACCAGCACCGCGCCGACGACGAGGTCGGCGTCGAGGACGGCCTGCTCCAGCGCGAGCGCGTTGGAGGTGATGGTCTGCACGCGGTTGCCGAACACCTTGTCGGCCTCGCGCAGTTTGTCGACATCCTTGTCGAGCAGGGTGACGTGGAAGCCGAGACCGAGCGCGATGGTGGTGGCGTGCCAGCCGGAGACGCCCGCGCCGATCACCACGGCGCGGCCGGACTTCACCCCGGGCACCCCGCCGGGCAGCACACCGCGGCCGCCGGCCGAGCGCATCAGGTGGTAGGCGCCGACCTGCGGGGCGAGCCGCCCGGCGACCTCGGACATCGGGGCGAGCAGCGGCAGCCGGCGGCCGGGGGTCTCGACCGTCTCGTAAGCGATCGCGGTGGTGCCGGACTCCAGCAGCGCGTCGGTGCAGGCGCGGGAGGCGGCCAGGTGCAGGTAGGTGAAGAGGATCTGGTCCTTGCGCAGCCGGTGGTACTCCTCGGCGACCGGCTCCTTGACCTTCAACAGCAGGTCGGCGGCGCCCCACACCTCGTCGGCGGTGCCGAGGACGGCCGCGCCGGCGGCGAGGTACTCCTCGTCGGGGATGGACGAGCCGCCCCCTGCGCCCTGCTCGACGACGACCTCATGGCCGTGCCGGACCAGTTCGTGCACACCGGCCGGGGTGATGGCCACGCGGAACTCGTTGTTCTTGACCTCGCGGGGGATGCCCACCTTCACGTCGATCACGGTCCTTGCACTGAGGAGGTTCGGGAGGGGGTGGCCATGTATCCGGTATACGGACATGGCCCAGCATCGCATGACACACCGGACGTGCCCGGCTTGTATGCGGCGAAACTCAGTTTAGTGAAGGAGGAGCCGGTGTCCAGCCTTACAAAGTGGTGGGTTTGGCGGAGACCATTGGCAGTTTCGTAGGCTGACAGCCCCTGGGAACGAGAACGGCCGGTCAGAAAGCCGGGAGCTCGCCGGCCCGGAGCAGGCGGCGGGAGGCGGCGCGCTGGAGATCGGCGCCCCCGGTGTCGCCGAGGTGCTGGAGCGCGTCGGCCAGCCGCAGCAGCACCGCGGCCTCCAACCGGCGCTCGCCGACCTGGCGGGCGTAGTACAGCGCGTCCCGGCAGGTGCGCAGCGCGTCCTCGGGCAGCCCGGCGTACTCCTGGACCCGGGCCGCCTCGACCAGCGCCCGGGCCTGCGAGGCGAGGTCGCCGAGCCTGCGGTGCGTCCCGGCCGCCGCGCGCCACTCCCGCAGGGCCTGGGTGTGGCTGCCGAGGTACGTCAGGACCGCGCCGATCCGGGCGTGCAGCCGTGCCTGGTCGACGAGTTCGCCGCGGCCCTGGCGCAGCGCGAGCGCGCGGCCGAACCAGTCCCCGGCCCGCGACAGGTCACCCAGTTCGAGGTAGCAACCGCCGATCGCCTCCAGCACGCGGCCCTCGGCCCCGGTGTCGTCGGCGGCGCGGGCGGCTTCGAGCGCCTTGCGGTAGGCGGTGACGGCGTGGTCGGTCCGGCCCGCCTCCGCGTCCAGGTCGGCGAGGTTGATCAGCGCGGCGGCCTTCTCGCGCGGCAGGTGGCGGCGCTCGGCCACGGTGAGGGCCAGGGTGTGCAGTTCGTAGCGGTCCGCGCGCGCCAAGGGGCGGCGCGACCCGGCACCCGCACCGGGGCGGCCGGGCCGGCCCGTCGCTCCGGGGCCCGGCCCGCCCGCGGGCAGGGCGAGCAGGGCGCGGACCAGGGCGGCGATCAGCCGGCGGGCGAGGGTGTCGAGTTCGCCGTCGGCCACGGCGGCGCGGGCCGCGGCCATCAGCGCCGGGCGGCGGGCCAGCAGCCAGTCGGCCGCGGCGGCGGGCGAGGCGAACCGTACGGTGCCCGGAAGCGCGTCGGTGCCGCCCTCGCGGGCCAGCGCGACCCGGCACGACTCCAGCAGCCGTACGGTCCGCTCCAGCATCCGGGCCCGGGCCAGCGTGATGTCCTGCGGGCGGTCGGTGCCGGTCAGCAGCGCGCGCAGCAGCGGTTCGAGGCAGCCCGGCACCCGGTACAGGCCGTCGGCGGCGCCGCGGACCAGCAGCGCGGAGTCGGCGAGGCCGGCCAGGGCGCGGTCGGCGGCGTCCACCGCGCAGCCGGCCAGCGCGGAGGCGACATGGGCGTCGATGCTCCCGGCCGGGGCGAGCACGAGGCTGCGCAGGAGGCGGGCGACGGCGGGCGGAAGGGTGCCGTAGGCCGCCCGGAAGGCGCGCAGCAGTTCGGCCGGCGCGGCGGGGCGACGCACGGCGGCGGGCTGCTCGGGGGCCGCGCCACCGTCCGCGGCGTCACCCGTGGCGGGAGCGGAAGCGGGAGGCGCGGGGGCGGCCGGCACGAGCGGGGTGTCGGGAGTGGCCCGCAACTGGACGGCCGCCTCCGACAGGGGCATACGGGGCTGGGCCGCGAGCCAGGCGGCGGCGAGCCGCAGCGCGGTGGGGTGGCCGGTCAGCTCCTGCACGAGCGTCTCGGCGGCGCGCGGGTCGTTGGTGACCCGGGTGTCGCCGATGGTGTGGGCGAGCAGCGCGAGCGCGGCGGGGGTGTCCAGGCCGCCGAGGGTGCACGGGCGGACGTCGGGGATGCCGGACAGCGGGCCGTCGGCGGTCGCCACCACCAGGCTGCCGGGCGACTCGGGCAGCAGCCCGGAGAGTTGGTCGGCGCGCGCCACGTCGTCGAGGACGAGCAGCAGCCGGCGCCCGGTGGTGGCGGAGCGCAGGACGGCCACCGGGTCGGCGGCGGGCTCCGGCCCGGACGCGGTGCCGGCGCGGCCGGGAGCCGCCTGCCCGGGCACCGCGGGACGGCCGGCGGCGGGCCGCCGCGCGGCGAGGGCCCGCAGGAGCGCGCGGGCGGTGTCCTCGGCGGGCACGGGGGCGCCGTCGGTGTCGGTGAGCCGGAGGAAGTACTGCCCGTCCGGGTACGCCGCCGCGACCTCCCGGGCCAGCTTGACCGCCAGCTCGGTGCGCCCGGTGCCGGGGCGGCCGACCACCAGCAGCACTCGGCCGCGGTCCGGCTGCTTCCCGCCGGCCACGGCGAGCCCGGGCCGCACGATGTCGGCCCGCAACTGGGCGAGTTCCCGCTCGCGTCCCACGAAGTACGCGGCCGGCTCGGGCAGTTCGCGCGCGGCCACGGTGCCGACGGGTTCGACGGGTTCGACGGCGGGAGGAGGGGGCGGGCCGCCTGCGGGTGGGGAGGCGGGCGCGGCGGCCGGCGGGTGCGGCGGCCGGGGCGGCACCGAAGAGGCCGGTACGGGGACGGCCGTACGTACAGCTGCGGCCGCCGGTACGGGTGCCCCCACCGGCTCGGCTGCCTCCACCGGCTCGGGTTCCTGCGCCGACCGCTCGGGCTCCGCCGCGGCCGGGGCGCCCTCCGTCGCCGCCTGCTCCGGTTCCCGCACCGGTTCCGGGTCCGCCGGGGACCCCGGGGACCGCTCGGGCGCAGGGCTCCCCGTCTCGTCGGTGCTCCCCGCAGGGGACCGTCGCGGGTCGAGGGCCTGGTCCGGCACTGGCGCACTCCCGGAGGTGAGGTGGTGCCCCGGGAAGGGGGCGCGTCGAGCCTAGTTCACGCCCGGCACCGCGCCCCCGGGTCCGTGGCCGACAGGGGCGCCAATGATCACCCTTTCAGCTCTCCGCGCGCCCGCCTGACCGCCCTCACGCGGTGAACGGCCGGGCCGGCCACGGCGACTCCGCCGGGCGCAGCGTGTCCACCCCGCCCGAGGCGAGCGCGGCGTTGAGCGCGAGCACCCCGACCACCAGGCAGCTGTTGTGGAGTTCGCCGGCCAGCACCCCCTGGACCAGCTCGGCCAGCGGCACCCGGGCGTACTCCAGGTCGGCCTCCTCCTCGCTGACCTCGAAGCGCTCGCCCTCGGCCTCGGAGACACCGCGGGCCAGGAAGACCCGGACCGCCTCGTCGGAGCCGCCGGGGGTGGTGTAGACGTCGGCGAGCACGCTCCACTCCTCGGCCTTGACGTGCGCCTCCTCGTACAGCTCGCGCTGGGCGGCGTGCAGCGGGTTCTCGCCGGGGATGTCGAGCAGTCCGGCGGGGATCTCCCAGAGCTTCTGCCGGACCGGGTGCCGGTACTGCTTGAGCACCAGGACGCGGTCGGCGTCGTCGAGGGCGAGGACCGCCACGGAACCGGGGTGGACCTGGTAGTCACGGCTGACGGTGGAGCCGTCGGGCATCACCACCTGGTCGGTGCGCACACCGGTCTTCTTGCCGGTGAAGGGCGTGGAGGTGGCCGTGACCTGCCACTCCTGCGGAGTGTCCTGGAGCATGCTGCGCCTTCCGGGGTGTCAGGGGGTCGGATCGACGGGAGAGCAGCCGGCGATCAGCGGTTCGCCTGGGCCGCGACCGCTGCCTTCACCAGGCCCGCGAAGAGCGGGTGCGGCCTGGTCGGCCGGGACTTCAGCTCGGGGTGGGCCTGCGTCGCCACCAGGTAGGGGTGCACGTCGCGCGGGTACTCGACGTACTCCACCAGCTGGTTGTCGGGCGAGGTGCCGGAGAAGACCAGGCCGGTCTTCTGCTCCAGCTCGGCGCGGTAGGCGTTGTTGACCTCGTAGCGGTGGCGGTGCCGCTCCTCGACGTAGGGCTGGTCGCCGTAGACCTCGCGGACGATGGAGCCCTCGGCGAGCTTGGCCGGATAGGTGCCCAGCCGCATGGTGCCGCCGAGGTCGCCCTTGCCGTCCACGATGTCGAGCTGCTCGGCCATGGTGGAGATCACCGGGTGGGCGGTGGCGGGGTCGAACTCGGTGGAGTTCGCGTCGGCGATCCCGGCGAGGTTGCGGGCGGCCTCGATCACGATGCACTGCAGGCCCAGACACAGGCCGAGCAGCGGGAGGCGCTGCTCGCGCGCGTAGGTGATGGCGCCGACCTTGCCCTCCACGCCGCGGTCGCCGAAGCCGCCGGGCACGCACACCGCGTCGACGCCGGCGAGCTGTGCCGCGGCGCCGGCGGGGGTCTTGCAGTCGTCGGAGGCGACCCACTTCACGGTGACACGGGCGTTGTTCGCGAAGCCGCCGGCCCGGATCGCCTCCGTGACCGACAGGTAGGCGTCGGGCAGGTCGATGTACTTGCCGACCAGGGCGACGGTGACCTCGTGGGCGGGTTCGTGCACCCGCTTGAGCAGGTCGTCCCACTGGGCCCAGTCCACGTCGCGGAAGGGCAGGTCGAGCCGCCGCACCACGTAGGCGTCCAGGCCCTCGGTGTGCAGCACCTTGGGGATGTCGTAGATCGAGGGGGCGTCGATCGCGGCGACCACCGCGTCCTCGTCGACGTCGCACATCAGCGAGATCTTCCGCTTGATCGCGGTGGGCACCTCGCGGTCGGCGCGCAGCACGATCGCGTCGGGCTGGATGCCGATGTTGCGCAGGGCCGCCACCGAGTGCTGGGTCGGCTTGGTCTTCAGCTCCCCGGACGGGCCGATGTAGGGCAGCAGGGAGATGTGCACCACGAACACGTTGTCGCGGCCGACCTCGTGGCGGACCTGGCGGACCGACTCCAGGAACGGCAGCGACTCGATGTCGCCCACGGTGCCGCCGACCTCGGTGATGACCACGTCGACGTCGCCGCCGGCCATCCGCCGGATACGGGACTTGATCTCGTTGGTGATGTGCGGGATGACCTGGACGGTGTCGCCGAGGTACTCGCCGCGCCGCTCCTTGGCGATCACCGTGGAGTACACCTGGCCGGTGGTGACGTTCGCGGAGCCGGCCAGGTTCACGTCGAGGAAGCGCTCGTAGTGGCCGATGTCGAGGTCGGTCTCGGCGCCGTCGTCGGTGACGAAGACCTCACCGTGCTGGAACGGGTTCATCGTCCCCGGGTCCACGTTGAGGTACGGGTCGAGCTTCTGCATGGTGACGCGCAGGCCGCGGGCCTTGAGCAAGGCGCCGAGGCTGGAGGCGGTGAGCCCCTTGCCCAGCGAGGAGGCCACCCCACCGGTGACGAAGATGTGCTTGGTCGTCGAGGATTTCGGCGCAATTGCCAAGAGGGGGCTCCCGTGGTCGCGAGGTGAGGGTCGGGACGGCGCTCGGTTCGTTCGCGCCGTCGCGGCGGTTCAGTGGTTCACAGCCCACCGGCCCACGGGCTACCAGGGTATCAGCGCCTCCGGGCGCGAATGGCGGCAGGCGCGGGCCGCCGGGGAGTGGTCACCGCACGACGACGGCATGGCGATGATGTGAGGAATCCGTGGTGACCGCGCGGACGCCGGGTGCCGATCGCGTGCACGGCGGTCGGCGTGCGAGGCTGGACGGCGGGCACGTACCGTGTCTGCCTGCGGTGACGTCCGATCCACGCGTACCGGGGCGCGTGTCCACCCGACCGGCGGAGTGAAGATCAGGGAGAGGCGCGCACCGCTCGCTGTGAGGACGTATTCTGCTCGAACGCATTGCGCGAGCGACCGGCACGGCACCATCCCCGCCCCTCTCCGGATCACTAGCTCGTCCACAGTTCCAGAGCTGATTTGCCGTAGGAATTGCCCCCATACCGCAAGACCGTCCCAGCGGGGGCGGCGCCGTGTTCGACTGGAGTTTCACGTGGCCGGGCGTATCGAGGACTACGCACTCATCGGTGACATGCAGACCGCCGCACTGGTCTGCAGGGACGGCACCGTCGATTGGCTGTGCCTGCCGCGGTTCGACTCGCCGGCGGTCTTCGCCGGCCTGCTCGGCACCGACCAGCACGGCTTCTGGCGGATCGGCCCGGCCGTCGCCGAGGGCGCGAAGACGCCGGACGCGACACGCCGCCATTACCGCGGCGAGTCGCTGGTCCTGGAGTCGGAGTGGGACACCCGCACCGGCACGGTCCGGGTGACCGACTTCATGCCGCCGCGCGACGGCGCGCCGCAGGTGATCCGGATAGTGGAGGGCGTCAGCGGCCGGGTGCCGATGCGCTCCTCCCTGCGGATGCGCTTCTCCTACGGCCAGATCGTGCCGTGGGTGCAGCAGGTCGGGGACCGCACGGTCGCGGTGGCCGGCCCCGACTCGGTGTGGCTGGACACCGATGTCGAGACCTACGGTGAAGACCTGACCACGTACAGCGACTTCACCGTCTCGCCCGGTGACCGGGTCTGCTTCACCATCAGCTGGGAGCCGTCGCACAAGCCGCAGCCCTCTTTGCCCGACCCGCTCGGCTCGCTCGCCGCGACCGAGGACTTCTGGCGGGAGTGGGTGGAGCAGTGCACCTACACCGGCCCCTACCGGGAGGCCGTGATCCGCTCCCTGATCACGCTCAAGGCCCTCACCTACGGGCCGACCGGCGGGATCGTCGCCGCGCCCACCACCTCCCTGCCGGAGGACATCGGCGGGGTGCGCAACTGGGACTACCGCTTCACGTGGCTGCGGGACGCCGCGATCACGCTGTCCTCGCTGCTGCGCACCGGCTACCGCGACGAGGCCCGCGCCTGGCGCGAGTGGCTGCTGCGCGCGGTGGCCGGCGACCCGGAGAACCTCCAGATCATGTACGGCATCGCCGGCGAGCGTGAGCTGGGCGAGAACATGCTGCACTGGCTGCCCGGATACGAGGGCTCCTCCCCGGTCCGGGTCGGCAACGGCGCCGCCCACCAGCTCCAGCTCGACGTCTACGGCGAGGTCACCGAGGCGCTGCACCTGGGCCACATGACCGGCCTGGCCCGCAACGACTACGCGAGCGTGCTCCAGCTCCGGCTGATCCGCTACCTGGAGAAGCACTGGATGGAGCCCGACGAGGGCATCTGGGAGGTGCGCGGCCCGCGCCGCCACTTCGTGCACTCCAAGGTGATGGCCTGGGTGGCCGTCGACCGCACCGTCAAACTCATCGAGTCCGGCGAGATCGACGGCCCGCTGGAAGAGCTGAAGGAACTGCGGGACGAGATCCACTACGACGTGTGCGAGAAGGGCTACGACCGGGAACGCAACACCTTCACCCAGTCCTACGGCTCGCGCGAGCTGGACGCCTCGCTGCTGCTCATCCCGCAGATGGGCTTCCTTCCCCCGGACGACAAGCGGGTGATCGGCACCATCGAGGCGATCCAGCGGGAGCTGTCCACGGAGGACGGGTTCGTGCTGCGCTACCCGACCTCGCGCAGTGACGCCAGCGGCGACGAGAACCTCGACGGGCTGCCCGGCGACGAAGGGGCCTTCCTCGCCTGCTCGTTCTGGCTCGCCGACGACCTCGCGATGATCGGCCGCGTGCAGGAGGCCCGCCGCCTCTTCGAGAAGCTGCTCGCGCTCCGCAACGACCTCGGGCTGCTCGCGGAGGAGTGGGACCCGCGCCGCCAGCGCCAGGTCGGGAACTTCCCGCAGGCGTTCAGCCACGTGCCCCTCATCGACACCGCCCTCCGCCTCACCGCCTGCGGCGCCTTCCAGGCGTAAGGGGTCACCCCGGCGGGTTCAGGGGCCCGTCAGCTCGTCGTAGACGCTGAGGACTTGGGCCACGGTGTCGTCCTCGGTGGGCCAGGTGGCCGCCTGGGCGCGGCCGGCGATCGCGAGGGCGGTGCGCCGGTCCTGGTCGGCGAGGAGATCGGTGACCGCGCGGGCGAAGACGTACGGGTCGCCGTAGGGGACGAGCAGGGCCGCGTCGCCGACGAGTTCGGGGGTGCCGCCGACCGCGGTGGCGACCAGGGGGACGCCGGCGTACAACGCCTCCTGCGCGATCAGGGGGCGGCCCTCCCAGCGGCTGGGCAGCACCACGAGGTCGGCGGCGGAGAGCAGTTCGGGGACGTCGTCGCGCCGCCCGAGCAGCACCGCCGGCAACTTCTCGGCGTCGATGCGGTGTTCCAGCGCCGCCCGTTCCTGCCCCTCCCCCGCGATCACCAGCAGCGGCCGCAGTTCGGAGTCGGCCCAGTGCGCGGCCGCCGTCAGCAGGAAGTCGTACCCCTTGGAGGGTTCGAGGCGGCCCACCGCCAGCAGCAGCGGCCGCTCCTCGGCACCGAACTCGGCCCGGACCCGCTGCTTCCTGCGCTCCCCGTCGGCGGGCGGCAGCGGCGGGCGGGCCGGCGGTCTCGGTACGGCCGCGGGCGCCAGCCGCACGTCGTGGGCGCCGTGGCCGCGGGCCCGGTCGACCAGGTCGGAGGAGACCCCGAGCACCACGGTGGCCGCGCGTACCGCCCGGCGTTCCAGCCAGCGCGCCATCATCCCGGCCCGGCCCCGGGCGGGTGCCTCCCCGCCGTGCCAGGTCACCACCAGCGGCACCCGGCGACCGCCGAGCGCGAGGGCGGCGAGCAACCCGGCCCGCAGGCCGTGCGCGTGGACCACGCTCGCGCCGGCGCAGGCGGACCGCAGCGCCGCGACCGCGGGGGCGTCGGCGGCCGCGGAACGACCGAGCTCGATCGGGGAGAACCGCGCACCGGCCGCCGTGAAGCCGTACTCGGCGTCGATGCCGGCCGGACCGCAGACGGTGACGTCCACCCCGCGCGCGACGAGTCCGGCCGCCAGCGAGCGGACGTGCGCGCCCACCGCCGTGCTCAGCACGTGCACGGCGTTGAGCTGCCCCTGAACGGGGTGCGGGCTGCTGCTCACGCGGGCGGGGCTCCTGACTCGGCGGACGCTGCTGCGGCGGACGCGGATACGGGCGCCCGGTCCAGGATGCCAGGCCGTGGCCCTGGCCTGACCGCCGCGGAGGGCATCCTTGCCGCCCACCCCCGGCCGGGATCACCCATACGGGTGTGCCGTACGGCCCCAGGCGTCGAACCGCCGCACCACGGGGGCCTTCCAGAACCGTTCGCCCGCGCCGACCCGGTCGCCCACCGCGGCCAGCGCGACCACCACCGCCGCGTGGGTGACCAGCGCGGTACGGCCGTCGGCGAGGGCGAGCGCCGCGCCGAGTGCCGCGCCCAGCGCGTGCGCGCCCGCGTCACCGAGCATCGTCCGCTCGTGCAGGTCGTCGCCGAGCACCGCGGCGGCCGCGCCGAGCGGTGCGGAGGCGAGCACCGCGCCCGGGCCGCGCCGCAGCAGGTTCGGCAGCCCGGCGGTGATCACGGCCTTCGCGGCGCGGCCGGGCGCCACGTCCGCGAGGTTCACCGCGTGGGCGCTGCCCGCGATGACGACGCCGGCCAGCATCTGGTCGAGCGGCCTGGCCTTGAGCAGCACGCCCGCCGCCAGGCCCGCCGCGCCGATGCCGAGCAGCTTCACGCCGCCGGAGGTCAGCCGCCGTTCCCGCAGGGCGCCGAGGTGCGCCGCGAAGCCGCGCTCGCCCGGCACGCCCTTCTGGTCGTCGTACGCCCCGCAGGCGCCGGCCGCGAGCGCGGCGCCGACCGCGGCGATCCGGGCCCGCGCGCTCACCCCGCGGGCCGCGGCCATCGCGGTCGCGGCTCCCGCTGCCGCCGCGAGCCCGCCGTACAGCTCCACACCGCGGCCGGCGTGGTTCGTGCGCTGCCACATGCGTGCCTCGACGGGTGGCCGGCGGCGCAGTTGGCGGTAGGCCGCGCGGGTCGCCGCGGCAGCCGCGGCCCCCACCGAGAGGTGTCCGCTTCTCGGGTTCACCGTGTCCGGCTCCTCGCCGTAGTTGGTTGCGGTCGCGTCGCCGGGCCGAGTCGTGTACCCGGGCCGGGACGTGTCCCCGGGCAGCCGGCCATCGTCAGGTGGCCCCGGACCCGACCGGACGGGACGGCCCGGAGGACGCGTTCAGCGGGACGCCTTGGCCGCGGCGAGGAGTTCCTCGGCGTGGGCGCGGCCCAGCTCCGAGTCCTCCAGCCCCGCGAGCATGCGGGACAGCTCGCGCACGCGGTCCTCCCCTTCGAGCACGGAGACACCGCTGCGGGTGACGGACCCGTCGTTGGTCTTCTCGACCAGCAACTGCCGGTCGGCGAAGGCCGCGACCTGCGGAAGGTGGGTGACCACGACGACCTGGGCGGTGCGCGCCAGCCGGGCGAGCCGCCGGCCGACCTCGACCGCCGCCTTGCCGCCGACCCCGGCGTCGACCTCGTCGAACAGGTACGTGGGCACCGGGTCGGACCCGGCGAAGACCACTTCCACCGCGAGCATCACCCGGGACAGCTCACCGCCGGAGGCGCCCTTGGCGATGGGCCGCGCCGGAGAGCCGGGGTGCGGGGCGAGTTGGAGCTCGACCTCGTCGGCGCCGGTGGGGCCGTGCACGACCGCGCGGCCGCCGACCTCGATCCCGGTCGCCGGGTCGGCCGCCTCGGTCTGCCGGATCGCGACGGTCACGCGGGCGTGCGGCATGGCGAGTTCGGCGAGTTCCGCGGTGACGGCGACGGCGAACCGTTCGGCCGCCTCGGTACGGGCGTCGGTGAGGTGCTGGGCGAGGTCGCCGAGTTCGGTGCGCAGCCCGTCGCGTTCCGCGGTCAGCTCGGCGATCCGCTCGTCGTCGCCTTCGAGTTCGGTGAGCCGGGTGGCGCTGCGCTCGCCCCAGGCGAGCACCGCGTCGATGCCGCCGCCCTGCCCCGCGTCGGCGGCGTCGGTGCCGTACTTGCGCACGAGGTGCGCGAGGACGGAGCGGCGCTCCTCGACGGCGGCCAGCCGCAGCGGGTCGGCGTCCAGGTTGTCGGCGTATCCGGCGAGTTCGCCCGCGACGTCGCCGGCGAGGATGCCGATCTCGCCGAGCCGCACCGCGAGGTCGGCCAGGACCGGGTCATGGGCGCTGACCGCGTCCAGGGCGCGCTGGGCGGCCGCGATCACGGTGCCCGCGTCGACGCCCTCGGGGTCCTCCGGGTTCCCGGCGAGGCCCGCGTGCGCGAGGGTGGCCGCGGAGGCGAGCGCTTCGGCGTGGCCGAGGCGTTCGGCCTCGGCGGCGAGTTCGACGTCTTCGCCCGGCAGCGGCTCGGCCGCGGAGATCTCCTCGACGCCGAAGCGGAGCAGGTCCGCCTCCTGGGCGCGTTCCCGGGCGCGGGTGGTCAGTTCGTCGAGCTGCTCGGCCACGTCCCGCAGCCGGCGGTACGCGGAGCCGTACTTCACCAGCGGCCCGGCGACGGCGTCGCCCGCGTACCGGTCCAGGGCCTCGCGCTGCCGCGCCGGGCGCAGCAGGCCCTGCTGGTCGGTCTGGCCGTGCACCGCGACGAGCTCGTCGGCGAGTTCACCGAGCAGCCCGACCGGCACGCCCCGGCCGCCGACGTGCGCGCGAGAGCGCCCCTCGGCCGAAACGGTACGGCTGATCAGCAGCGCGCCGTCGTCCAGCTCGGCGCCCGCCTCCACGGCGCGCACCGCGGCCGGCGCCCCCGGGTCGAGGCCGATCCGGCCCTCGACCACCGCGTGCTTGGCGCCGATCCGCACCAGCGCGGGGTCGGCGCGGCCGCCGAGCAGCAGCCCCAGACTGGTGACGACCATGGTCTTGCCCGCGCCGGTCTCACCGGTCACCGCGGTGAAGCCGGGGGACAGCTCCACCACGGCATCCTCGATGACTCCGAGCGACCGAATCCGCATTTCCTCCAACACGGATACGACCATACGAGGTTTCGGCTGGCCGTGGGACCGCCCGGGGTACCCGTTCGCGTGAGTTCCCCGGACCTGGCGGCGGGAGAACGGCGGGCGAGTGACCGGCGGGGGGTGCTCCCGCCGGCTCTGCCTCGCTGCCCCGCGGCCCCGGGGGTCAGGGCGCCGCGACCCCGCGCCAGCCGGAGACGGGGAGCGCGAACTTGGCGACCAGACGGTCCGTGAAGGACGCGTGGTGCAGCCTCGCAAGCCGTACCGGGACGGCGCCGCGCCGCACTTCCACCCGGGCGCCCGGCAGGAGCTGGACGGTCCGCCGCCCGTCGCACCACAGCACGCCCTGCTGGGACTGCGGCTGCACCTCGACCGCGAGCACGGACCGCGGCGAGGTCACCAGCGGGCGGGCGAAGAGCGCGTGCGCGCTGATCGGCACCATGAGCAGCGCCTCGACCTCCGGCCAGACCACGGGCCCGCCGGCGGAGAACGCGTAGGCGGTGGAGCCGGTCGGGGTGGCGCAGACCACGCCGTCGCCGCCGAACCCGGAGACGGGACGGCCGTCGACCTCGGTGACGACCTCCAGCACGCGTTCGCGCGACGCCTTCTCCACGGACGCCTCGTTGAGCGCCCAGTCGGTGTGCACGACCCGGCCGTCGTTGCGGACCAGCACGTCGAGGGTCATCCGCTCCTCGACCTCGTACTCCTTGGTGACGACCCGGTCCACCACCTTGTCGAGGTCGTCCCGCTCGGCCTCGGCGAGGAAGCCGACCCGGCCGAGGTTGACGCCGAGCATCGGCACCCCCGAGGCGCGGGCGAACTCCGCGCCGCGCAGCAGGGTGCCGTCGCCGCCCAGCACGATGATCAGCTCGCAGCCCTGTACGGACCCCGGTCCGATCTCGCCGACCAGCTCGACGGCGGCCGGCAGCGGCAGATCCGCGGCCTCGTCCTCCAGCAGCCGCACCCCGATGCCGCAGCGCATCAGCCCGTGCACCACCCGCTCGGCACTGCGGATCGCCGACTCGCGGCCGGTGTGGGTGAGCAGGAACACGGTACGGATCGCGGTCCCGCCCGCCTCGTCAGGTGACCCCGCCGCATCAGGTGACGTGGACAGCTTGGACAGCTCGGTCATCGGGGCCCCTCCGCCACAGCACGGTCGACTTCGGCCGGGTCCAGCGCGGGGGCGCCGGAGCGCAGCCACAGAAAGTACTCCACGTTCCCGGACGGGCCGGGAAGCGGGCTGGCGGTGACGCCGAGCGCGCCCAGCCCGAGGGCGGCGGCCTGTTCGGCCACCTTCCGTACGCTCTCGGCCCGCAGTCCGGTGCTGCGGACCACTCCGCCGCTGCCCAGCCGTTCCCGGCCCACCTCGAACTGCGGCTTCACCATCAGCACCAGGTCCGCGTCGGGCGCGGCGCAGCGCACCAGCGCGGGCAGCACCAGGCCGAGCGGGATGAACGACAGGTCGCCGACGACCAGTTCGGCCGGCCGGCCGTCGATCGCCTCCAGCGTCAGCTCCCGCACGTTGGTGCGGTCCTTGACGATGACGCGGTCGTCGCTCTGCAGCGACCAGGCGAGCTGGCCGTAGCCGACGTCCACGGCGACCACCTCGGCGGCGCCCGCGCGCAGCAGGACGTCGGTGAACCCGCCGGTGGAGGCGCCCGCGTCCAGGGCGCGGCGGCCGGCCACGACCAGGCCGCGCGGGGTGAACGCGGCGAGCGCGCCGGCCAGTTTGTGGCCGCCGCGCGAGACGTAGTCGGGTTCGTCGTCGTTCTTGGCCACGACCAGGGCCACGCTGGTCTCCACCTGCGTGGCCGACTTGGTCGCGGTCGCCCCGGCCACGGTCACCCGGCCGGCGGCGATCAACTGGCTTGCGTGCTCACGGGAGCGCGCGAGATTCCGGCGCACCAGCTCGGCGTCGAGTCGGCGTCGTGCCACGTACGGTTCAGCCCCTGTTCTCGTCCAGCGCGGTCAGCGCGTTCCGCAGTCCGGCGTGCACATCTTCGTAGACCTCGATGTGCGCGTCCGTGGGGAGCGCGTCCGCGTCCCGCAGCCGCTCAACCGCGGCGTCCACCTCAGCATTCCCCGTCGCTTCGACCGTCACCCCCAACGGCTCGGCGCGCCGCTCGGCTTCGGCCACGGTGGGCGGCTGCTCGGCGGCGGTTCCGGGTGCGTCGGGGGGCGTTGGGTCCGGGTCCGTCGCGGGTCGCGGCTCGGGGGTCACGCCGGGCAGATCGTAGCTCTCACTCATCGCCGCCGCCGGGCCGGGTGGACTCGGACTCGGGCGCCTGCGTCGGAGCGGGCGCCGGGGTGGGCTTCGCGGCCGGGGTGGTCTTCTTGGCCGGCGCCTTCTTCGCGGTGGTGGTCTTCGTGGTGGCCGACTTCTTGGTGCCGGCGGCCTTGGTCGCGGTGGCCGACTTCTTCGCGGGGGTGGTCTTCTTCGCGGCCGTCGTCTTCTTCGCGGAGGCCGGGGCCGCCTTCTTGGCGGGGGTCTTCTTCGCCGTGGTGGTCTTCTTCGCCGTGGTGGTCTTCTTCGCGGCGGTCGTCGCCGGTGCCGTCCCGGCGGGCGGGTTCGGCGCGGCCGTCGAAGGGGTCGAAGACGTCGAAGCAGTGGAAGCCGTGGGAGCCGTGGAAGTCGTCTTCGCGGGGGCCTTCTTGGCGGTGGTCCTCTTCGCGGAGGCAGTCTTCTTCACGCCGGCCGGCTTCTTGGCCGCCGTCTTCCCGGCCGTGCTGGTCTTCTTCGCGGCTGTCGTCTTCGTCGCGGTCGCGGCCTTCTTGGCCGGGGCCCTGCGCGGGGTCGCCGGCCGGTCCGTCGCCGCGGTCCTGCGCGGGTTGGCCACCGACTTCCGCGCGGTGCCGCCCGGCCTCCCGGGCGCCGCCGCGGACTTGGCGGGCTGCACCGGCTCGGGCTCGACCCGCACGTGCTCGACCGGGGGCGTCGACGCCGGGCCGGCCGGCGGCTTCGGAGTGGTCGGGCGGGTGGGGGCGGTGCGCTGCGCCCGCTCCTTGGCGGTGGCCGCCCGGCCCGTGGACCCGCCGGCGGCCTGGGACCCGGCCGCCGTCCCGTCGTCGGGCTGCGGTGTCTCCAGGTTCCTGATCCGGCGTTCCAGCGTCTCCAGCACGACGCCGACCTTGGTGACCTCGTCGGCGAGCCGGCTGACCCGGCCCATCGTCTTGTCGACCTCTTCCCTGACGATGCCGAGCAGCAGGTCGCGGTTGGCCCGGCCGGAGGCGATCAGCTCGTCCGCGAGGGTCTGCACCTCCGGGGGGATCGCCGCACCGATCCGCTCCTGAAGGGCCGCGGGATCGATCCCCGCCTGGTCGAACATCTCCTTGGCCGCCTCCACCGCACGGCGCCGGGTGGCCTCTGTCAGGCCGCCCGCGATCTGCAGACAGGTACGCAGTGCGTCCCGCATCGCTCACACTCCTCGCCTCGCCGTCGGCGCATGCCGCCGCACGCTGATGCATGCGGTGACGACGCTACCTCTTTCCGTGGCCGTGCCCCGATCACGGGCCCTGCGGTACCGTCATCCGGACGTATCGCACCACCGGGAGACACCGCAGCCGATGGCCACCATCGAGGAGTGCCGCAGCGCGCTCGACACCTTGTCGGAGAACCTCGCGAAGGCCAATGGCGCGGTCCGTGACGCCACCGCGCTGGACCGCTCGCTGAGCTGCCGGATCACCGACCTGGACGTGACTTTCGTGGGCCGGCTGGCGGCCGGCAGCATCCAGGACGTGGTCACGCTGCCGGGCGCTCCGGAGCGGAAGGCGCAGATCCGGCTGGCGATGACCGGCGACGACCTGGTCCGGCTGGTCGGCGGCGAGCTGAACTTCGCGAAGGCGTGGGGCTCCGGCCGGGTCAGGGTGCAGGCGAGCCTGCGGGACGTGCTGAGGCTGCGCTCGCTCCTGTAGCGGCGCCGTCCTGCTCCGTGTCGACGTGTTCGGTGTCGGCCCGTTCCGCGTCACCCCGTTCCGCGTCGGCCCGTTCCGCGTCCGTCTTCCCCGGTGCGCGCCGGGCCGCCGGCACGACCAGCGGCGTACCGCTCTCCGGGTCGTCGATGATCCGGCACCGTACTCCGAAGACGCGTTCCACCAGTTCGGTGGTGATGATCTCGGCGGGCGGGCCCTGGGCCTCGATCCGGCCGTCCTTCATGGCGATGAGGTGGGTGGCGTAGCGGGCGGCCTGGTTGAGGTCGTGCAGGACGGCGACGAGGGTGCGGCCGCGCTGCTCGTGCAGGTCCGCGCACAGGTCGAGGACGTCGATCTGGTGCTGGATGTCGAGGAAGGTGGTCGGCTCGTCGAGCAGCAGCAGCGGGGTCTGCTGGGCGAGGGCCATCGCGATCCAGACGCGTTGCCGCTGGCCGCCGGAGAGTTCGTCGACATAGCGATCGGCGAGGGCGGCGACGCCGGTGGCGGCCATCGACTCGTCGACGATCCGCTCGTCCTCGGCGGACCACTGCCGCAGCAGGCCCTGGTGCGGGTAGCGGCCGCGGGCGACCAGCCCGGAGACGGTGATGCCGTCGGGCGCGACCGAACTCTGCGGGAGCAGGCCGAGCGTCCTGGCCACCGCCTTCGCGGGGAGCGCGCCGATCGCCCGCCCGTCGAGCAGCACCCGCCCCTCGGCGGGCTTCAGCAGCCGCGACAGGGCACGCAGCAATGTCGACTTGCCGCAGGCGTTCGGGCCGACGATGACGGTGAAGGAGCGGTCGGGTATCGCGACCGAGAGGTCCTCGGCGATGATCCGCTGGTCGTAGCCGAGGGTGACGGCCTCGGCGGCGAGGCGGGTGCCGCCGGCCGGGGCCGGGGCGACCGTTCCGTGGGCGCCGGCCACCTCGGCAGCCTCCGCCGCCTCCGCCGTCGTACGTGTCGACTTGTCGGTGCCGCGGAACATCCGGCGGAACCCCTTTCCTGGTCGTGCCGTTGCCTGGTCCTGGCCGTGCTCCGCCCCGGAGCGGTTCCGAGCCCTGTCGTCTGCCGCCGCTCCCTCCCGCGCCGTGACGTCCCCTGCCGCGCCCTCCCGCGCCGCGCCGTCCGCGCTCATATCCGCCCCGCCCTTCGTTCGCTGATCAGCAGCCACAGCAGGTAGCCGCCGCCGAGGACCCCGGTGGCCACGCCGACCGGCACCTCGCCCGAACCGAAGGCGCGCTGGGCGGCCCAGTCAGCGGCGACCAGCAGGGCCGCGCCCATGAGGGCGGACGGGACGAGCGCGACACCGGGTGAACGGGTGAGGCGGCGGGCGAGTTGGGGCGCGGTGAGGGCGACGAACGCGATCGGGCCGGCCGCCGCGGTCGCGGAGGCGGTGAGCAGCACGGCGACCAGGACGGTGATGAGCCTGATCCGCTCGACGTGTACACCCAGCGCGCTGGCCGCGTCATCGCCCATCTCGGTGATCCGCAGCGCGCGTCCGCTGATGAGCAGGATCGGCATCAGGACGACGGCCGCGCCGAGCAGCGGCCACGCCTGGGACCAGCTGCGGCCGTCGAGCGACCCGGTGATCCACACCACGGCCCGCGCCGCGTCCACGATGTCCGCCTTGACCAGCAGGTAGCTGTTGACGGCCGACAGCACCGCGGAGGCGCCGATGCCGACCAGCACCAGCCGGTAGCCGTGCACCCCGCGCTTCCAGGCCAGCAGGTAGACCGCGATCCCGGTCAGCAGGCCGCCCACCACCGCGCCGATCGACACCTGGTACGACGGGCCCTTGAACAGCACGATCACGACGAGGGCGCCGGCCGCCGAGCCCTGGCCGAAGCCGATGACGTCGGGGCTGCCGAGCGGGTTGCGGGAGACGGTCTGGAAGGCGGCGCCCGCCATGCCCAGGCTGGCGCCGACCAGCAGCGCCACCACGACCCGCGGCAGCCGCAGTTGGCGGACGATGAAGTCCTGGCCCGGGTTGCCGTGGCCGGTGAGGCTGCGCAGCACGTCGAGCGGGGCGATGTGGTAGTCGCCGGTGCCGATCAGCACCACCGACACGGCCAGCGCGATGACGGCCAGGCCGGCGCACACCAGCAGCGAGCGCCGGTCGACACGCACGGAGCGGCCGCCGCGGCGCAGTACGGTCTGGCTCACAGTTCGGCCATCCTTCGGCGTCGGACCAGCGCGATGAAGACCGGACCGCCGATGACGGCGGTGACGATGCCGACCTGGAGTTCCGCGGGCCGGGTGATGACCCGTCCGATGACGTCGGAGCCGAGCAGCAGCACCGGCGACAGCACGGCGGCGTACGGGAGTATCCACCGCATGTCGGGGCCGGTGATGCCGCGCACCACGTGCGGCACCATCAGCCCGACGAAGACGATCGGGCCGCACGCGGCGGTGGCCGCGCCGCACAGCAGGGTGATCGCGGCCATCACCATCACGCGGGTGCTGGTGAGTTTCGCGCCCAGCCCGCGCGCGGTGTCGTCGCCGAGGGCGACCGCGTTGAGCGGGCGGGCGGTGGCCAGGGCGAGCACCGCGCCCACCGCGAGGAAGGGCGCGATGTCCCGGACGGTGGCCATGTTCGCGGAGGCGAGCGAGCCGACCTGCCAGAAGCGCATCCGGTCCAGGGCGACCTTGTCGGTGAGTTCGACCGCGGTGGTCCAGCCCTGGAGCAGCGCGGTGATCGCGGTGCCGGCGAGCGCGAGCCGTACCGGGGTCGCGGAGCGGCTGCCGCCGATGGCGTAGACGAGCACGGAGACCACGGCGGCGCCGGCCAGCGCGAACCAGACGTAGCCGGTGGTCGAGGTGACGCCGAGGAAGCTGATCCCGGAGACCACGGCCGCGGCGGCGCCGGCGTTGACGCCGAGCAGTCCGGGGTCGGCGAGCGGGTTGCGGGTCAGCGCCTGCATGGCGGCCCCCGCCACACCGAGCGCCGCGCCGACCATCAGGCCGAGAACCGTACGCGGCAGCCGCAGTTCGCGGACCACGACGTCGTCGTCGGTGCCGGAGTAGTGGAACAGGCCGTGCCACACCTGGTCGACGGGGATGTTCCGCGCGCCGATCGCGACGCTCGCCACCACCACGAGGACGAGCAGTCCCAGGGCCAGCAGCAGCCCGGCGGCCCGGCGCGTGTCGGCGCGGGAGACGCTGCCGCGGGGCGGGGCGGACGGGGGTCCGGTGTCCGCCTGAGGCGGGGAGTGACGGTCGACCAGCACGGAACTTAGGTTAGCCTACCCTCGCCAGGTCACTTCGAGCAGAGCGGTAGCCGTCATGCATTCGTCCCGTTTCGCAACAACGTCCGGACTGTCGCGCCGAGGTGTCCTCGCCGCGGGCGGATCGGTCGGGCTCGGCGCGCTGCTGGCGGCGTGCGGTGGGTCATCGGACTCCGGCTCCTCCGGCTCCGCGAAATCGGACGGCAAGGAGACCAAGTCCGCCTCGGGCCCGTGGAGCTTCACCGACGACCGCAAGAAGACCGTAAAGGCCGCCCACGTCCCGGGCAACCTTGTGGCCTACATCGGTTCCGCGGCCGCCCTGCACGACTACGGCATCGAGTGCACCGGCGTCTTCGGCCCCACCACCCTCAAGGACGGCTCCGCCGACCCGATGGCCGGCGGCGTCGACGTCAAGAAGGTCACCGTACTCGGCAACACCTGGGGCGAGTTCAACATCGAGAAGTACGCCGCCCTCAGCCCCGGCCTGCTGATCAGCCACATGTACGAGGCCCCCACCCTCTGGTACGTCCCGGACGACAGCTCGAAGCAGATCCTCTCCCTGGCACCCAGCGTCGGCATCAACGTCGCCGGTGTCCCGCTGACCACGCCGCTCCAGCGCTACGCCGAACTCGCCCGGTCCCTCGGCGCGGACATGACCACCGGCGCCAACGCCGCCCAGAAGGCCCGCTTCGAGAAGTCGTCCGCGGACCTGCGCGCCGCCGCCAAGGCGCACCCGGGCGTCACGGTGCTGGCCGGCTCCGCGAGCACCGACTCCTTCTACGTCTCCACCCCCTCCTCCGCCGCCGACCTGAGCTACTACAAGAGCCTCGGGGTGGACTTCATCGTCCCGAACAAGGTCAAGGGCGGCTTCTTCGAGACGCTGAGCTGGGAGAACGCCGACAAGTACAAGTCGGACGTCATCATGCTCGACAACCGCACGGCCACCCTCCAGCCCAAGGACCTCACCAGCAAACCCACCTGGGCCCAACTCCCCGCGGTCAAGGCCGGCCAGGTGCTCGGCTGGCCGAGCGAGCCGATCTTCTCCTACGCCAAGTGCGCCGACCGGATCGACGCCCTGACCAAGGCCATCACGTCCGCGAAGAAGGTGATCTGACACCATGTCCGACCTGACCTACGACTTCTTCCACCCGCGCGTGGTGCGCACCCATCAGCTCTCGCCGACCCTGCTGCGGGTCGTGCTCGGCGGCGCGGACCTCGCCCGGGTCGTCAGCGGCGGCCACGACCAGCGCT
The DNA here is from genome assembly GCF_040702025.1 of Streptomyces sp. NPDC088194. Taxonomy (NCBI): domain Bacteria; kingdom Bacillati; phylum Actinomycetota; class Actinomycetes; order Kitasatosporales; family Streptomycetaceae; genus Streptomyces; species Streptomyces sp. NPDC088194. The sequence goes on from NZ_JBFBIV010000076.1 coordinate 33,364, forward strand.
TCAAGCTGTTCCTGCCGCACCCCGGCCAGCCGGCCCCCGTCCTGCCCGATGTCCTCGACAGCGACTGGTACGGCCACTGGCGCGCGCTCGACCCGGCCGTACGCGGCATCATGCGCACCTACACCATCAGCGGCGTACGGCAGGACCCGCCGCAGGTCGACGTCGACTTCGCGCTGCACGGCGACCTCGGCCCCGCCTCCCGCTGGGCCGCGCGGGCCCGCCCCGGAGACAGCGTCTCGATCCTCGCGCCCGTCGCCGAGGACAACGGCGGCGTCGAGTTCCAGCCGCCGGCCGGCACCGGCTGGGTGCTGCTCACCGCCGACGAGACCGCGCTGCCCGCGCTCGCGAACATCCTCGCCGCGCTCCCCGCCGGCCTGCCGGTGCGCGCCTTCGTGGAGGTCGGTCACCCCGACGACCGCGTCCCGCTGCCCACCGAGGCCGACGCCGAGATCACCTGGCTGGTCCGCGGCGGCCACGACCGCACCGCTCCCCTGCTCGACGCGGTCCGCGCCGCCCGCGTCCCCGAAGGCACCGTCCGCTACGCCTGGTTGGCCGGCGAGTCCGGCTGCGTCCGCGCGCTGCGCCGCCACCTGGTCGCCGAGCGCGGCCTGGACCGCAAGTCCGTCTCCTTCACCGGCTACTGGCGCCAGGGCCGCACCGAGGACGACCTGCTCACCGCCGCGATCGCCGCGGCCGAGGACGAAGCCACCGCCGAGGCGGAGAACGAGGAGTCGGCCGAGGCGCAGCCGGCGGCGGTGGGAGCCGCGGGATAGCGCGCGGGGCAGGGCCCCGGGCACTGCCCCGGGACGGGCCGGCGCCGCCTCACCCGGCCCAGCGGCCGGTGAAGAAGGCCAGCGCGACGACGGTGGCCAGCGGCCCGGCCACCGCGAAGTAGGCGGTGCGCAGCCGCGGCCGGACCGTGGTCGCCGCGCACAGCGACGTCCACAGCGGCCACCACAGCAGCGCCGCCCGCGGGATCGACATGTACCAGTACGACGTGCCCAGCGCCCACAGGCTCAGCGCGATGTACACCGCCTCGGCCCAGCGGTGCCGCCACAGCAGGTACACCAGCACGCCCACACCCGCCAGCATCGCGAGCAGTTCGGCCTGGAACATCGCCGCGTAGCCGGTGCTCTGGGTGTGCCCGAACGCCGCGGTCCAGGTGTGGTGCCACGCGGTCCAGGGGCTGTGGAAGTCCCGGGCCCAGCCGCGCTCCTCCGCGTCCTTCCACGCCATCCAGTCGCCGGTGCGGCCCTTCAGGTAGGCGCTGTACAGCAGCGGCGGCAGCGCGGGCAACGCCAGCCAGGGCAGCGCGCGCAGGTCGCGCGGGCGGCGCACCGAGGCCAGGAACTGGACGGCGAGCGCCGCCGCCAGGAAGAGCCCGCTCACCCGCACCGCGCAGGCCAGGCAGGTCAGCACCGCCGCCTGGCCCCAGGCCGCCCGGCGCGCCGCGAGCCACGCGGGCAGCGCCAGCGCCAGGAACAGCGCCTCGGTGTAGCCGGCCGCGAGGAACACCGCACACGGCGACAGCAGGAAGAGCCGTACGGTGTGCCGCCCCGCGTCGGCGCCCGGCAGGTCCCGCCCGGCTATTCGGCCGAGCGCCAGCACCGCGACCGCGCCCGCCACGAACGAGATGGTCAGCCCCGCCGCGGTCCAGTCCCGGATCACCGTGTGGACCGCGCGCAGCACCATCGGGAAGCCGGGGAAGAACGCGTCGCGGTTGTCCCAGCCCTGCTCGCCGGGGCCGGGCCCGCCCGAGGGGAAGTAGCCGTCCCGCGCGATGTGCAGGTAGTACGCCCAGTCCCACTGCTGCCACGGCGCGAGGACCGACACCGGGCGGTGGCTGTCCGTGTCGGCCGGGAAGATCCAGCGGGCACAGTACTCGGTGACCCACAGCCCCGCCCGGGTCAGGACGTACAGCCACAGCACATCGCGGTCGGCGGGCGTCAGCCGGGCGGCGAACCGCCGTGCCGGGGACGGGCGTCGGCGCCGCGCGCCGGAGGGTTCGCGGGGTACGGCCGGAGCCGCCTCGGTGGCCGGCGGGGCGGAGGAGAGCGTCATGAACGGACCTTCCGGGCTGCGTCAGGACGTACGGCACCGCGCCCTGGCGGGTGGGACGCGCGGGCGGGGGCGGTGCGGGATATCGGGATCAGGGTGCGAAGTCAGCGATCGGGTGCGGGTGTCGGGGGTAAGGCGGCCGGTGGTCGGCGCGCGGGGGGCAGGGCGTCCAGCTCAGGACCCTTGCCGTCCACAGCGCTTGCCGTCGGCCGTGCCTTGCCGTCCACGGGACGTGTCGTCGGGGCTCATGAGGTCAGGGCTGGTGGTCAGGGCCCTGCGTTCCGGGCTCCGTGGTCCGCGGATAGGTCGGCAGGCCGCCGGCCGAGGTGGCGGACGCCGGAGGTCCGACGCCCGTCGGCGGGGTGGTGCCGGTCAGGCCGGACGGGTCCGGACTGCGGGTCGGGTCCTCCGCGGTCGACGACGCGCTGCTGGTCGCGGTGCCGGATCTGCCGTCGCCGCTGGGCGTGCCGCGGCTGCTGGTGACACCGCTGGGCGACACCGGATCGTCGCCGCGCGGCAGCGTCGCGACGAGCCCCGCGGCCGTACCGGCGAGCGCCACGCACGCGGCCGCCGCGGCAATCGCCGTACGCCGTCTGCGCCGGGCCGCGCCGCGCGCCCGGACCTCGGCCGGGGGCGCGGACCGGGTCCTGGCCTGACCGCTCGCGGCGGCCGCCTTGAACAGTCCGCGCAGCGGGTCGTCCCCGTCCCGCTCCCGGGACCGGCCGGGGCCGGCGGCACCGAAGGCGGGACCGGGGAAGTCGCCGACGTCGTCGAAGTCGCCGAAGCCGCCGTGCATGTCGTGGTGTTCAGGCACCGGGAGCCTCCTCGTTCCGCGGATCGTGCAGGAGGTGGGCGAGCGCCGAGCGGCCGCGTACCAGGTGCGTCTTGACGGTGCTCACCGACACCCCGGTCTCAGCGGCGATCTGGTCGACGCTGAGATCGCAGACGTAGTGCAGGGTCAGCGTGCGGCGCTGCTTCGGCGGCAGCTCGCGCAACGCCTCCACCAGCACCACCGGTTCCGGGCCCGGCCCTTCCGCGGGCATGGGCGGCCCGGTCCGGTGCCAGGCGTCGGCGGTGCGCCGCCGACCACGCCACCGGCTCACCGCCAGCCGCCACGCGACCGTACGCACCCATGCCTCCGGGCGTGCGTCGGACCGCAGTTGGCGCCGCCGGCTCCAGCCCCGGACGAACGCCTCCTGCACGACGTCCTGCGCCTCTTGGTGATCGCCGAGCATCACGTACAACTGGCCGGTCAGCCGACCGACCGTCTGCGCGTAGAACTCCTCGAACTCCTCGACGGTCAACGATCGCTCCCGGTCTGCTCGGTCTCACCGGGCATACGCTCGTCGGGCCCGATCCGGTCTACACCGCGCACCACTTCGCGACGTGACCTGCGTCATACTCCGGATGCGCGGGGCTCCCCCACGGCTCCCGGTTCCCCGTTCCCGCCCCGACCCTCCCCCGGTCTCCGCTCCTCCCGTTCCCGGCCCTCCCCCGGGCTACAACCCCAGGCGCGCGACCGCCTTCGCCGCGTCGAGCTCGCAACTCCCCTCACCCGCGCTGCTCCAGGCCGCCCCGCACAACGCGCGCAGCCCGTCGAGCGGCTCGCCCCCGCCCTCGACCGTGAGCGCGCCGCCCGACACCGACGCGGTCCAGCCGCCGCACACCGCGGCCCCCTCGCCGGAGACCTCCACTCCCGGCTGCGCCGCGAGCAGATCCCGCAGGTCACGGCCGACATACGTGGGCCGGTGCTTCGGCGGGGCCGCGAGCAGCGCCGCCGGGTCGGTGATCCCGGTCAGCACCAGCAGCGAGTCGACACCGCCCGCGAACGCGCCCTCGATGTCCGTGTCCAGCCGGTCCCCGACCACCAACGGCCGCTTCGCGCCGGTGCGCAGCACCGTCTCCCGGTGCATCGGCGGCAGCGGCTTCCCCGCGGCCTGCGGGGCACCGCCGGTCGCGAAGCGCACCGCCTCCACGGCGGCGCCGTTGCCCGGCGCGATCCCCCGCCCGCTCGGGATGGTCCGGTCGGTGTTCGACGCGAACCACGGCACCCCGCGGTTGACCGCGTACGCCATCTCCGCCAGCTGCGACCACCGCAGATCCGCTCCGTACCCCTGCACCGCGGCCACCGGGTCGTCGTCCGCGGAGTCCACCGGCACCAGCCCGCGCTCCCGCAGCGCGGTCATCAGCCCCTCGCCGCCCACCGCGAGCACCTTCGAACCCGCCGGCACCTGGTCGGCGATCAGCCGTGCCACCGCCTGCGCCGAGGTGATCACGTCGGCCGCGCCCGCCGGCACCCCCAGCCGCGTCAGGTGCTCCGCGACCGTATCCGGCGTGCGCGAGGCGTTGTTGGTGACATAGGCGAGGTGCATGCCGTGCTCACGCGCCGTGCCGAGCGACTCCACCGCGTGCGCGATCGCCTCCCCACCCGCGTAGACGACACCGTCGAGGTCGAGGAGCGCGGTGTCGTACGCGGTGTCCAGCGACTCTTCGCTGCCGTGCGGGCTGGTGCGGTACGTCATGGCGGGGCTCGCTCCTTCGAGTGCGGACTACCCGTCGATCATCCCCCATGCCCGAGGGCGTCGTAGCATGCGCGGATGAGTGAGACCGATCAGGACCACCCGCGGGGCCCTCACCTGGCGCCCTTCCGCGGGCTGCGCTTCGTACGGGAGCGCGTCGGCAGCCTCGCCGCCGTCACGTCGCCGCCGTACGACGTCGTGGTACGCCCCGACGGACAGCGCCACTTGGAGACCGCCGACCCGTACAACGTGGTCCGGCTGATCCTCCCGGACGCCGCCACCCCTGACGCCCGCCACCGCAAGGCCGCCCGCACCCTGGCGGCCTGGCTCGACCGGGGCGTCCTCGCCCCCGACCCGGTCCCCGCCCTCTACGTCTACGAGCAGCGCGACGGCGACCACCTCCAGCGCGGGGTGATCGGCGCCCTGCGGCTGAGCGGCCCCGAGGAGGGGGCCGTGCTGCCGCACGAGGACGTCATGCCGGGACCGGTCGCCGACCGCGCCGCCCTGATGCGCGCGACCGCGGCCAACCTCGAACCCCTGCTGCTCGCCTACCGGGACGGCCCCGCCACCGCCCGCGTCGTCGAGCGCACCGCCACCGCCGCGGACCCCCTGCTCGCCACCACCACCGAGGACGGCGTACGGCACCGGCTGTGGGCGCTCACCGATCCCGCCGACCTCACCGCGATCGACGCCGAACTCGCCGACCGCCAGGCCCTCATCGCCGACGGGCACCACCGCTGGGCCACCTACCGCCGGCTCCAGACCGCCCACCCGCCCGGCACCGGCTGGGACTACGGCCTCGTGCTGCTCGTGGACACCACCCGCTACCCCCTGCGGGTACGCGCCATCCACCGCGTGCTGCCGGAACTCCCGTCCGCCGCCGCCCTCGCGGCCGCGCGCCACGTCTTCCGGGTACGGCGGCTGGCCGGCGGCGACCTGGCGGGGGCGCTGGAGGCGCTGGAAGAGGCGAGCGCGGAAGCGGAGGGGGCGCTTCCGGACGCGAGCGCGGGTAGGGGCACCAGTACGGGTGCCGGCGGCAACGCCTTCGTACTGGCGGGCGACGGCTCCTTCCACCTGCTGGACCGGCCAGACCCCGTGCTGCTGCGGGAGGCCGTGCCGGAGGACCGGCCGGAGCCGTGGCGGCGGCTGGACGCCACCGTCCTGCACAGCCTGCTGCTCGACCGCGTCTGGCAGGTGCCGGACTCCCCCGACCACATCCGCTACATCCACGACACCGAGGCGGCGGTCCGCCTCGCCGGGCAGCTCGGCGGCACCGCCGTGCTGATGCACCCGGTGCGCGAGCACATCGTGCTCGACCTGGCCCGCCAGGGCGTGATGATGCCCCGCAAGTCCACGTCCTTCGGGCCGAAGCCGGCGAGCGGGCTGGTGATGCGGAGCGTCGAGCTGGGTTGACCGGCCGGCGCCATTCCGCCGCCTGCGAAACGGCGAGGGCGGCACCCGCGTGGTCGCGGATGCCGCCCTCAACTCACCGGATGGTGAAGGACGTTCAGTCGTCCTCGCGCTCCGGGTGCGCCGGGGCGCGGAACGGGGAGTCGAGGAAGGACGATGGCTCGGCCGATCCGGCGTCGCCGCCGGTCACCTGGTCCTCGTCGCTCGCCGGGTCCTTGACGTCCTCGGTGCTGTCCTCGGCGTCGCCCGTGTCCTCGGCGTCCTCGGTGTCCTCGGTGTCCTCCGAGATGCCAGCCGCCTTGGCATCGGCCTTCACGTCGGACGAGGCGTCCGCGTCGTCGCGGTCCTCGTCGTCCGAGTCGGCGTCGGCGTCGGCGTCGGCGTCGTCCTCGTCGTCGACCACGACCTCGTCGGTCAGGCCGTCGTCGATCACCTCGACCACCACGTCGGCGCCGGCGGGCGCGTCCGTCGCGGCGTCCGTGCCCGCGTCCGACGCGTGGCCGGCCTCGTCGTCGTCCTCGTCACCCTCGAAAGCGTCCACGAACGCGACACCGTCGAGCTGGGCGAGCCGGTCGGAGGCGTCGGTCGTCCCGTTGTGGTCGGCCTCCACCGCCTTCGCGAACCACTCGCGGGCCTCGGTCTCCCGGCCGACCGCGAGCAGCGCGTCGGCGTAGGCGTAACGCAGCCGGGCCGTCCACGGGTGGATGGCGTTCGCCGCCAGCTCCGAGCTCTGGAGGGTGACCACCGCGGCCTCGGCCTGGCCGAGGTCCTGCCGGGCGCCGGCCGCGACCAGCCGCATCTCGACCTGCCCGGCCTTGTCCAGCTTGTGCACCTCGGGCGCACCCGCCATCTCCAGGGCGCGCTCGGGCCGCCCGAGCCCGCGCTCGCAGTCGGCCATCACCGGCCACAGGTCCACCGTGCCGGTCATCCGCCGGGTGGTGCGGAACTCCGCCAGCGCCTCCGAGTACCGCTCGGTCGCGTACGACGCGAAGCCGGCCGCCTCCCGGACCGCCGCGACGCGCGAGGCGAGCCGCAGCGCGACACGTGAGTACGCGTACGCCTGCTCCGGCTCCTCGTCGAGGAGCCGCGCGACCATCACCAGGTTGCGTGCCACGTCTTCCGCGAGCGTCTTCGGCAGGCTCATCAGCTCCTGCCGCACGCTCGGGTCGATCTCCTGGCCGGTGACCTCCTCCGGGATAGGCAGCCGCCTGACCGGCTCGCGGTCGTCCCTGCGCTCGTCCCGGCCGCCGCGGCTCTCGAACCTGCCCCGGCCCTGCACCGCCGGACGCCGGCCATGGCCGCGGTCGTCGTCGCGCCGCGGGCCGCGCGGACGGTCGTCCCTGCGGTCGTCGCGCCGGTCATCACGCGGGCGGTCGTCACGGCGGAAGCCGCCGCGGTCGTCATCACGACGCGGACCACGCGGACGGTCGTCCCTGCGGTCGTCACGACGGTCATCACGCGGGCGATCGTCACGATGGAACCCGCCGCCGGGACGGTCGTCCCTGCGGTCATCACGGGGGCGGTCGTATCGAGGACGGTCGTCGCGGGGACGGTCGTCGCGCGGGCGGTCGTAGCGGGGCCGGTCCGAACGGTCGTCACGGCGGAAGCCACCACCGCCACCACCGGGGCGGTCGTCACGACGGAACCCGCCACGGTCGTCATCACGACGCGGACCACGCGGACGGTCATCCCTGCGGTCATCACGAGGACGGTCATCACGCCGGAAGCCGCCACCACCGCCACCCGGACGGTCATCACGCGGGCGGTCATAGCGGGGCCGGTCCGAACGGTCATCGCGGCGGAAGCCACCGCCACCACCACCGGGGCGGTCGTCACGACGGAACCCGCCACGGTCGTCATCACGACGCGGACCACGCGGACGGTCATCCCTGCGGTCATCACGAGGACGGTCATCACGCCGGAAGCCGCCACCACCGCCACCCGGACGGTCATCACGCGGGCGGTCATAGCGGGGCCGGTCCGAACGGTCGTCACGGCGGAAGCCACCGCCACCACCACCGGGGCGATCGTCACGACGGAACCCACCACGGTCGTCATCACGACGCGGACCACGCGGACGGTCGTCCCTGCGGTCATCACGAGGACGGTCATCACGGGGACGGTCAAAGCGCGGCCGGTCCGAACGGTCGTCACGGCGGAAGCCACCGCCACCACCACCGGGGCGATCGTCACGACGGAACCCACCACGGTCGTCATCACGACGCGGACCACGCGGACGGTCATCCCTGCGGTCATCACGAGGACGGTCATCACGCCGGAAACCACCGCCACCGCCACCCGGGCGGTCATCGCGACGGAAACCGCCGCCACCGCCCTGACGGTCGTCACGGGGGCGGTCATAGCGCGGCCGGTCGGAACGGTCGTCGCGACGGTTGCCGGCACCACCACGGTGGTCATCGCGACGCGGGCCACCGGGACGGTCGTCACGCCGATCCTCGCGGCGGTGATCGCCGCGCTCGGGCCTGTCTTCGGGCGAGTTGGACATCGACGTGACTCCTGTCGGATCGTACTGCTGTAGTTCAAGTCTCCCGTAGCGGCCGGGAGGACGCGCTTCGAGCACAACAAAAAGGACCCCTGGTCCCAGCGCTCAGGCCAGGACCAAGGGTCCAGAAAGATTGTTCGGCGGTGTCCTACTCTCCCACAGGGTCCCCCCTGCAGTACCATCGGCGCTGAAAGGCTTAGCTTCCGGGTTCGGAATGTAACCGGGCG